>JAUXWH010000046.1 GCA_030681365.1 Bradyrhizobium sp. | reverse complement strand
GATGCCGAGCGTGAAGGCGCCGACCAGCGTGCCCCAGAGGTTACCGACGCCGCCGAACACCACCACCATGAAGCTGTCGATGATATAGCTCTGGCCGAGGTTGGGACTGACATTGTCGATCTGCGACAGCGCCACGCCGGCGATCCCGGCGATGCCGGAGACGAGCCCGAAGGTCAGCGCGTCAACGCGCGAGGTCGCGATTCCCATCGATGCCGCCATCCGGCGGTTTTGCGTGACCGCGCGCATCTCAAGCCCGAGCGCGGTATAGCGCAGCATGGCGAGCAGGATGGCGAACACCGCCAGCGTGAAGCAGAGGATCCAGAGCCGGTTGTAGGTGATCGTCACCTGTCCGAGTTCGAACGCACCGCTCATCCAGGAGGGATTGCCGACCTCGCGGTTGGTGGGGCCGAACATGGTGCGCACCGCCTGCTGCAGCACCAGCGACAGGCCCCAGGTCGCCAGCAGCGTCTCCAGCGGGCGGCCGTAGAGAAAGCGAATGATGCTGCGCTCGATGAGGATGCCGATCAAGCCGGCGACGATGAAGGCCAGCGGCACCGCCATCAACAGCGAGTAATCGAACAAATGCGGGTAGCTGGTGCGGATGGTTTCCTGCACCACGAAGGTGACATAGGCCCCGATCATGACCATTTCGCCATGCGCCATGTTGATGACGCCCATCACGCCGAAGGTGATGGCGAGACCGATCGCTGCGAGCAGCAGCACCGAGCCGAGCGACAGCCCGTACCAGGCATTCTGCACCATCGACCACAGTGAGAGGTTGCGCTGAATGGCCGCCTTCGCGTTCGCCGCGGCGCTCGCGATCGCAGCCGGCTGATCCCCGGTCAGCCCGGTCAGCAGCGCCATCGCCTCCTGATCGCCGCGCGCCTTGATGGCGGCGATGGCCTCGAGCTTTTCGGCGTCGGTGGCATCGGGCTTGAACAGCAGAATGGCCGCCCGTGCCTCGGTAAAGGCCAGTTTGGCCGCCTTGACGGTCTCCTTCTTCAGGGCCTCGTCGACCAGCGGGAGCATGGCTTCGTCGTGAGTCTTGAACACCGACTGGGCGGCCTGGATCCGCTTGGCGGGATCGGGCGACAGCAGCGTCAATCCGCCCAGCGCGGCCTCCACGGCGCGGCGCAGGCGGTTGTTGAGGCGCACGGCGGCGGCGCCGTCAGGCACCTTGTCCACCGCCGTACCGGTCGCGGCATCGATGACCTTGCCGTCGGGCTGGGTGAGGTAAACCTTCTTGTTCTCGGGATCGGCCATCAGCCGGCTGTCCTGCAGCGCGCTGACAATGGCAAAGGCGAGCGGATTGCCCGATCTGGCCACCGCGCCGATCGCCTCGTCGGTGTCGGAAAATTCGTCGTTGGCAAACTTGGCGACCGCATCCTCGAACGGCCCGGCGAGCGCTGGCGATGCGACGGCGGCGATCAACAGAAGCGAGAGGGCAAGCGCGCGGAAGCGGTCAAGCACGTTGGCAAACACTGGAGCACCCCGGCCGGAGTTAGGGAGAAGGCGGCATTGGCGCCGCCTTCTCCGGTAGCTCATATCAAGCAGGAGATCAGGAACCCTGACCGCCGCACTTGTTGGTCTTGGTGTTGTAGTTGCCGCACTTCTTGCCGACCCAGTCGCCGATCAGGTCCTTGGAGCCATCCAGCTCCTTCGACCATGCATCGCCGGCCACCAAGCCCGGCGTCTTCCACACCACGTCGAACTGGCCATTGGCTTTGATTTCGCCAATGAACACCGGCTTGGTGATGTGATGGTTCGGCAGCATCTTGGAGGTGCCGCCGGTCAGGTTCTTGGCTTCGATGCCGGGCAGCGCGTCGATCACC
>JAUXWH010000032.1 GCA_030681365.1 Bradyrhizobium sp. | reverse complement strand
TAGAAGCGAAAGTTACTTCTTCTTCTTGGCGACCTTGCGGGTCTTCTTCGCAGTCTTCTTCACTGCGCTCTTCGCCTTCTTCGCCTTCTTAGCTTTCTTGGCCATGTTGCCCTCCGATGTAGAGATGACTTAATCGCTGCGTGCACTCGGGAATCGAAATGCACGCATTCCGAATACACCAACACATGCAAAAAAACAGTGTCTCGCTTAAGGAAGTGTTGACGAGCGGGAGAGCGCGCGCGTCTCGCATCTTCGTCGCCGACACTCCCTTGCATTCCCGCCATCATGCGGAAAGTGCGCGAAAACACTGCACCGACGAATGTCAATATCGCTGCAAATACTATAACTGAAGATGTTTTCGTCATTCGCGCCGGGCGCCGAAGAGGCGCGATGGAGGTCGTCGCGACTCACCTTGGCTGCTCGAAAACGCGTTGCGCGGACTCTGAGTCGCGGTTTTTGGCAATAAATAAATTTTCGTGCACAACGGCTTGGCGTCTCATCGGCGCTCGCCAAAACCGGATTTTTGGGCGAATCGCCGCCGCTGATTCGCGACGCGATTTTTCGGCGGCGCGCGGCGCAGCGGCGTTCATGGCGACGATCGGTGCGCACGTCGACGCGCGAAGCGCGACGGCGGCGATGCCGCCGTCATCGCATCGCGCGCTCGTTCAGATGCCGAGCTTGGACTTCAGAAGATCGTTGACGGCCTGCGGGTTGGCCTTGCCGCCGGATGACTTCATCACCTGGCCGACGAACCAGCCGGCGAGCTGCGGCTTGGCGCGGGCCTGCGCCACCTTGTCGGGATTGGCGGCGATGATCTCGTCGACCACCTTCTCGATCGCGCCGAGATCGGTAACCTGCTTCATGCCGCGCGCCTCGACCAGCGCGCGGGGATCGCCGCCCTCGGTCCAGACGATCTCGAAGAGGTCCTTTGCGATCTTGCCGGAGATGATGCCCTCGCCGATCAGGTCGACGATGGCGGAAAGCTGCTCGGCCGACACCGGCGAGCCCGTAATATCACGGCCTTCCTTGTTGAGCCGGCCGAACAGCTCGTTGATCACCCAGTTGGCGGCGAGCTTGCCGTCGCGGGCCTTGTCGGCAAGACCGGCCAGCACGGTCTCGTAGAAGTCCGCGCTCTCGCGTTCGGCCACCAGCACGCCGGCGTCGTAGGGCGACAGGCCGAATTCGGCGATGAAGCGCGCCTTCTTTTGGTCCGGCAATTCCGGCAGACCGGCCTTGATCCCGGCCACGTAATCCTCGCTGAACTCCAGCGGCAACAGATCGGGATCCGGGAAATAACGGTAGTCGTGCGCCTCTTCCTTGGAGCGCATCGAACGGGTCTGGCCCTTGCCGGGGTCATAGAGCCGCGTTTCCTGCTCGATGCTGCCGCCGTCCTCGATGATTTCGATCTGGCGCCGGGCCTCGTATTCGATGGCGTCGCCGATGAAGCTGATCGAGTTCATGTTCTTGATCTCGCAGCGGGTGCCGAGCGGGCCGCCCGGCTTGCGCACGGAAACGTTGACGTCGGCGCGCAGGCTTCCCTTCTCCATGTCGCCGTCGCAGGTTCCGAGATAGCGCAGGATCGAGCGCAACTTGGTCACATAGGCCTTGGCCTGCTCGGCGTCGCGGATATCGGGCTTGGAGACGATCTCCATCAGCGCCACGCCGCACCGGTTGAGGTCGACACAGGACAGGTTCGGACTGCGGTCGTGCAGCAGCTTACCGGCATCCTGTTCCAGGTGCAGTCGCTCGATGCCCACGGTGGCGGTCCTGCCGCCGTCGAGTTCGAGCACCACCTCGCCCTCGCCAACAACAGGCGAAAGGTACTGGCTGATCTGGTAACCCTGCGGCGAGTCCGGATAGAAATAGTTCTTGCGGTCGAACACCGAGCGGCGGTTGATCTTCGCCTTGAGGCCGAGCCCGGTCCTGACAGCCTGCCTGACGCATTCCTCGTTGATCACGGGCAGCATGCCCGGCATCGCCGCGTCGACCAGCGAGACATGGCTGTTCGGCTCGCCGCCGAACTCCGTCGAGGCGCCGGAAAACAGCTTTGACTTCGATGTGACCTGGGCATGGACCTCGAGCCCGATCACGGTTTCCCAGTCGCCGGTGGCGCCCTTGATCAATTTGCCGCTTGCCGCGCTCATGCTCTTCCAGCTCCAAGCAGTGCCGTAACCATCTGCTCCCATTCGGTCTCGACCGCATCGGTCGCCACGGGCTTGCCCGCCTGGCGATACCAGTAGCCGGCATTGCCGAGATCACCCTCGACACGGTGCAAGTAGGCGTGGACCCAGGCCCCGTCGGCGTTCGCCTCATCCTGGGCGATGCTGTGCGCCCGGTCCCAATTGCCCTTGGCGGCCCACCATAACGCGGCCAGTGGCGCGGCGAGACCGGGCGCGGGGGCCGCGCCCGACAGGCTGGCTTTGAATTCGGCCATCGTCACCACCACCTCGCCGGCGTGAAACGTCCCGCCGCCTGCTCGATCACCTCGCCGAGCGAGAACAGGGTTTCTTCGTCGAACGGACGGCCGATCAGCTGCAGACCGAGCGGCAGTTGCTGCGCGTCCCTGCCGGCGGGAACCGCGATCCCCGGCAGCCCCGCCATGTTCACCGTCACCGTAAAGATGTCGTTGAGATACATCTCGACGGGGTCGAGGTTTGCGCCAACAGCGAATGCCGCCGACGGCGTCGCCGGCGTCAGGATCGCGTG
>JAUXWH010000029.1 GCA_030681365.1 Bradyrhizobium sp. | reverse complement strand
CAGAAGCTGGTCAGGGCCGACGGATCCGGCTTTATGGCGGCGATTCTGCCCGCCGGCATGCGCGCCATCTCCACCGAAATTTCACCGGAGACCGGCGCCGGGGGCTTCATCCTGCCGAACGATCGCGTCGATGTGATCCTTTCCAGGCGCGAGAAGGGGGCCGACCAGAACGGTCCTGACGAGGTCAGATCGGAAATCATCCTGAGCAATGTTCGCGTGCTCGCGATCGATCAGGCGCCGAAGGAAAAAGACGGCCAGAACGCCGTGGTCGGCAAGACCGTCACGCTCGAACTGAAACCCGAGCAGGCCGAAACGCTGGCGCGCTCGCGCCAGATCGGCACGCTGGCGCTGGCGCTGCGCAGCATCGCCGACCTCAACATGGTCGAGAACATCCCCGACGATTCTGCCGCTCTCAGAAGAGGCGGAAGCATCAATGTGGTTCGCTACGGCGTTCCAAGTGCGACGACGACACAGAAGTGACCGAAGGACGCTCAGTATGAAATACCGAGGAAATCAGCCGGCGATGCGGACTTGGATGGTTCGTGCGCTTTCGTTTTCTGCCGTCGCCGCGCTGACACTCAATCCGGCCCTGACGCCCGCTTTTGCCGCCGACGAGCCGGTCGCGGCGCCGGTTGGCGAGCAGGCGCCGATTGTGTCGCCGGTCGCCACCGTCGGCTCAACCAAGGTACGTTTTCTGGCGCTCGGCATCGGCAAATCCGTGATCATCGATTTGCCGCGCGAGGTCAAGGACGTGCTGGTCGCCGATCCCAAGATTGCGAACGCGGTGGTGCGCTCGGCGCAGCGCGCCTACATCATTGGCGCCGCGGTCGGTCAGACCAACGTCGTGTTCTTCGATGCCGCGGGCCACCAGGTCGCGGCCTATGACATCGCCGTCAAGCGCGATCTCAACGGCATGCGCGCCGCGCTGCGGCATACGCCGGGAATCCAGATCGAGGGCGTCGGCGACGGTGTCATGCTGACCGGCTCGGTATCCACTCCGATCGAGGCCCAGCAGGCGGGTGATCTCGCGGCGCGGCTGGTCGGCGGCGCCGACAAGGTCGTCAACTCGATCGTCGTCAGGGGCCGCGACCAGGTGATGCTGAAGGTCACGGTTGCCGAAGTGCGGCGGGACATCGTCAAACAGATGGGCGTCGACCTCAGCGCCAGCATGAACTCCGGTACCACGGTCGTGAGATTCAACAACTCCAACCCGTTCACCGCAAACAGCGGGCCGCTCGTCCCCGGCAACGGGCTTGGCGCGTCGTTCGGCTCGATGCCATCGGTCCAGGCCACGCTTCGCGCGATGGAAAAGGCCGGCGTCGTGCGGACTCTGGCCGAACCCAATCTGACTGCGATCTCCGGCGAGTCCGCGACATTCATCTCGGGCGGCGAATTTCCCATTCCGACCGGAGTGACCTGCCAGCCGATAGCGGGGGGCGGTATCGGGCAGTGCGTCCAGACGGTCAGCTACAAGAAATTCGGCATCTCGCTCAACTTCACGCCGGTGGTGCTGAGCGAGGGGCGGATCAGCCTGCGGGTGATGACCGAAGTGTCGGAAGTCTCGACCGAGAACGCTTTGACCGGCGGCGCGGGCGGAACGACGATTCCCTCCATCAAGACCCGTCGCGCCGAAACCACGCTCGAGATCCCCTCCGGCGGCTCGATCGCGATGGCCGGCCTGATCCAGGAACAGACCAAGCAGGCGGTCAACGGAATTCCCGGCCTGGACTCCTTGCCCGTCCTCGGCGCGCTGTTCAGGAGCCAGGATTTCGTCAACAACCAGACCGAACTGATGGTCCTGGTGACGCCCTATGTCGTCCGGGCGGTGGCGCAGAAGGAGCTGTCGCGTCCCGACGACGGATTTGCGCCGGCCTCGGATTCGCAATCGACGCTGCTGGCCCAGATCAACCGGATTTACGGCGTCGCCGGCCGCGCAGAAGCGGTCGGCAGCTTCCAGAGCAATTTTGGCTTCATCATTGACTGACGCGGTTCCCGGCGGTTGCGGGACGAGGACAAAACGATGACGAACAGAACGCCGCGCGATCGCCTTCGCACCCTGCGCCTGCTGGGTGCGCTGGCCGGCCTTTCGGCCACGCTGGGAGCCTGCACCTATACCGGCGCGGAAGTCGTGACGACGGCGAGCGTGCCCGACGACTACCGGCAGCGCCATCCGATTGCGGTTCAGGAAGCCGATACCTCGATCGTCGTTTTCGTCGGACAGGCCCGCGGTGGCCTGTCCGCTTCGCAGCGTGCCGACGTCATGGGGCTGGCGCGGACCTGGGTTCGCGAAGGCACCGGCGCGATTGTGGTCGATGTACCCGTCGACACGCCGAACGCGCGGGCCGCGGAATCTGCCTTCCGGGAAATTCGGGCGACGCTGGCGGCGGGTGGCGTGCCGTCCCGCGGCGTCAGGCTGCATCGCTACCGTCCGGACGATCCGCGCACGCTGGCGACGATCAGGCTGAGTTATCCGAGGATGGCGGCGGTCGCCGGTCCCTGCGGGCTGTGGCCCGAGGATCTCGGACCATCGGTCCTGAACAAGAGCTATAGCGAAAACCGGCAGTATCATAATTTCGGTTGTGCGAACCAGCGCAACCTCGCCGCGATGATCGACAATCCGGCGGACCTCGAACAGCCGAGATCCGAGACTGCCGCGTATACGGCGCGGCGCACGTCGACGTTCGAGAAGTATCGCCAGGGCACTTCGACCGCGCCGACCTATCCCGAAGCCGACAAGGCCAAACTCAGCGATACAGGCAAATGACAAGCGCCATTCGAACTCCCCAGGATCAACCCGAAGCCACCGTGCCGCACGGCGACGATTATATCGCTCCGGCGCCGCGCGTATCGGTGCAGGCCTTTTGCGAGTCGGTGGCAACCGCTGTCGCCGTGAAGGCCGCGGCTGAAGATCGCCGTCTCGGCAAGGCGCATCTCACGGTGCAGATGGGCGGCGTGGCGAAGGCCATCGAAAACTACCGTACCGTGCCTACGCCGAACGTGATCATTCTGGAAACCGAAGGCGGCAACGATATTCTGGCCGGCCTCGATGACCTCGCATCGGTGTGCGATCCCGGAACCCGCGTCGTCGTGATCGGCACCGCGCACGATGCCGCGCCCTACCGCGAACTGGTGCGTCGCGGCGTCAGCGACTACGTCATCGGGCCGGTCGTTCCGCTCGATGTGGTGCGCTCGGTCTGCAGCCTGTTTTCGGCGTCGGAGGCCGTCGCCGTCGGTCGCGTCATCGCCGTCGTCGGCGCCAAGGGCGGCGTCGGCGCCTCCACCGTCGCGCACAACGTGGCCTGGGCGATCGCCCGCGATCTCCAGCTGGATTCCGTCGTGATCGATCTCGACCTCGCATTCGGCACGGCAGGGCTCGATTACAACAAGGATCCGTTGCAGGGGATCGCCAATGCGATCTTCTCGCCCGACCGGCCCGATACTTCGTTCGTCGACCGCCTGCTGGCGAAGTGCACCGACAATCTCAGCCTGCTGGCGGCGCCGGCATCGCTCGAACGGGTCTACGACCTCGGCGCGGACGCCTTCGATGCGATCTTCGACACGTTGCGCATGACGACGCCGTGCATCGTGCTGGACGTACCGCACCAATGGTCGGGCTGGACCAAGCGCGTTCTGGTCGGCGCCGATGATATCCTGGTGGTCGCCGAGCCGGACCTCGCCAATCTGCGCAACACCAAGAACATGCTGAACATGCTGAAGACCGCGCGGCCCAACGACCGGCCGCCGCTCTATTGTCTCAACCAGACAGGCATGCCGAAGCGTCCCGAAATCAGCGCCGGAGAATTCGCCAAGGCGATCGAGAGCCAGCCGATCGCTTCCATTCCGTTCGACTCGCGCATGTTCGGCACGGCCGCCAACAACGGCCAGATGATCGCGGAAATTTCCGCCAATCACCGCACCACCAGGTTGTTTCTGCAGATCGCGCGGCAGCTGACCGGTCGCGGCGAGGCGAAAAAGCTGAAGGGCTCATTCCTGGCCCCGCTCATCCGGAAGCTGCGGGCGGGGTAGGCGGCGTTCGCCGGAGGCGGAGGCAGGGCTCAGTTGGAGCGGCCGGCGGCTGCAACCGGCATCTTGCCGGCATCGGCGCGTGCATTGCCCTTGCGGGACAGCAATCGCTTGAGATCGGCGACATTTGCCGCGGCTTCCTCGGCCGGCTGGTCGGCCTTCACGATGCTTTCGGCCTCGGCAAGCCGGCCCTGCAGGCCGACCACCAGCGCCAGATTCAGCCGTACGCGCGGATCCGCATCCGGGCGGCTGTTGGCGCGGCGCATGATCTCCTCCGCCTTGGGCAGGTCCTTTGCAAGCACGTAGGAAAGGCCGAGATTGGACAATACGGAAGGTTCTTCGGGCGCGATCTTCAGCGCGCTTGCGTAGTACTGCCGCGCTTCCTCGTACCGGCCCAGCTGATCGAGCACCGCGCCCTGGGCCGAGAGAATCCGCCAATCGGGATCGTCGGGGGTATGGGCGCGGGTGAGGATGTCGAAGGCCCGTTGAAAATTGCCGTTGTCCGCCAGCGCCCGCCCATAGCCGGCGAGCAGCGCCTTGTTGCCGGGATGGGCGAGGGTGGCCTGCTCGAGCACGGCCACGGCCTGGGACTTCTGTCCCGTGGCGCGTAGCGCCTTGCCGAATTGCAGCGCCGCATCGACATCTCCAGGGTTGGCGCGAAAACGCTCGCGAGTGCCTTCCAGTTCACGTCGCGGGTCGGCGACGCGGCCTGCCTCGGCCTTCTCGCCCAGCGACCCCGTGATGTCAGAGGTGCCGGCGGTCTGGCAGCCGCACAGCGCCAACAGCAGGATCGCGGACGATGCCGCGAATGTCGCGCGTCTCGCGAAGCAATAATGGTGGCGCAACTGCTGGAGCACGTGGTTTGACCTATCGTCGGCGGGACTGGTCAAAAATGCTTACAGTTTAACCCTAAGTTCCGGTTAAGGGGCGTCGGCTGGCAGGAGCCGCGCTCATCACACGGTGAGGCGAACGGCAGCGGGCTTCGGCATATCGAAGGGCATTGCCGGCCTAATCAACGAATTGAGCGCCGAATTCGCAACCGATCCGCCAGGCCAGCCGGCATTGGCGTGGGCCGCTGTCGGACAGGATGATGGTGAACTCGGGGGGAATCTCAAGGTGTTCGGCGATGATCTTCACGCCGCCCGCCGACACGTCCGTGATCATGCAGTCGCGCGGCAGCGAGCCGGTCCCGAACTGGATCTTCGCGACTCGCTTGCACGGACGCCGTTCACTGCTGCGTCGATTGGCTAACATGTCGATCCTTCGCGTTACCCCGGGAATGCTCCACCCGGCTTTCCCTAGGATCAGTTTTACAGAAGAATCGTTGGAATACGCCTAGCGCAACCGCTCGCAGTTTAGCTTTCCTGTTTGACTTGCCTTTACTACGTGAGGCGCGACGCACCTGGGCTAACCCCTCAACCCAGGCGGATGGCACCATCAGGCGTGCCCCGCAGGGGCGGCTGGCTGATGCCACCCCAATCCCGGGGATTTTCTCGCGCCATTCCCGATTGGCGGGTGGTGCGGGCTCGGATCAGACAGGCCTTTGATTTTAAGCATGCCCTTGGTAACGCTTTGATCCGGCTTGCTTTGCCTTGCCGCCGCCATATCGCTAGGGTATCGCCGCCGCCACACGGGGATCGGCATTGAGGCGGAACACGCGGTTTGGCGCGCGCCATCGGGGATTGGATAATATAAGTGTCTGAATTATTTGACGAAATCGATGAGGATGTACGTCGCGACCAGCTCAAGAAGATCTGGGACCGCTACTCGATCTACATCGTCGCCGGCGCGTTTTTGATCGTCGCCGCGGTGGGCGGCTGGCGCGGCTACGCGTACCTGGAGGCCAAGAAGGCGGCCGAGGCCGGGGCGGCCTTCGACAAGGCTACCGAACTTTCCGAACAGAACAAGCATGCCGAGGCGGAAGCCGCCTTTGCCGAACTGGCTGCCAAGGCGCCGTCGGGCTACCGCGTGCTGGCGCGGCTGCGGGTCGCGGCCGAAGCCGCATCGCGCGATCCCCAGGCGGCGGCGAAGTTGTACGACGACATCGCGGCCGATCGCAGTGTTGGCGCGCCGGAGCAGGACCTCGCCCGGATTCGCGCCGCCGGATTGCTGCTGGCAACGTCGACCTATCCCGATATGCTGCAGCGGCTTGAGCCGGCCACCGCGCCGGGGGCGACCTTCCGCCATACCGCGCGCGAACTGCTGGCGCTGTCCGCCTGGCGCGCCAACGACACCACCGCGGCGCGGCGGTGGCTGGACGTGATTGCCAATGACGGCGAGACGCCGGCAAGCCTGCGCTCGCGCGCCGAAGCGCTGCAGGCGTTGCTTCCGCCGGTTGCCAAGAGCTGAGGCGGGGAAACGAGTTGAGTGAGAAACCGACCATGCGCCGCTCGCAACGCCTGATCGCCACCGCCGTCGTCATCGCCCTGTCGGGGGCGCTGGCCGGCTGCGCCGGCGGCATGAGCAGTTTCGATCCGTCCGACCTGCTCGACTTCCTCGACACCAAGAAGAAGCTGCCGGGCGAGCGCAAGCCGGTATTCCCCGAAGGCGTGCCGGGCCTGGAGCAGGGGGTGCCGAAGAACCTGTACAAGGGCTCCCAGCAGGAGCAGATCGATCAACAGAATGCCGAGGCAGAGGCTGCCGCCGCTGCTCCGCCTGTGGAGGAACCGAAGCGCGGCGCGAAGTCGAGGGGGAGGTCGCCGGTCACGGCCAGCCGGGCTCCCGCACCTGCCGCCGCGCCGGATTCCGATGCCGCGGCTGAGGAAGATGGCAGCACCGCCGCGGCGCCGCCGCCGCCGAAGCCGGCGAAGATCATCCGCCGACGCACCACGGCGCCGCCACCGGATCCGCCGGCTGCGCAATCCGCGCCCGCGGCGCAATCGACTCAACAATCCGCTTCGCCGTTCCCGGCGCCACTGCCGAGCGGCACGTTTACGCGCTAGGGCAATCGCGGTTCTGATCGGATCAGACCCCGGCTCCGGTCCGTTGTTTTCGAGGCGTTTCTTCGAGCGAGGCGGTGCTCGCTCCGCTCGAAAACGCTATGGTTCGTTTCCCCATCTCATTGACGTACGCCTGCTGGCGAGCGCCTGGATCATTCATGTCCTTCACCATCGCTATCATCGGCCGGCCCAATGTCGGAAAATCTACGCTGTTCAACCGGCTGGTCGGGCAGAAGCTCGCGCTGGTCGATGACACGCCGGGGGTCACGCGGGACCGTCGCGAGGGGCAGGGGCGCCTCGGCGATCTCGAATTCACGCTGATCGACACCGCCGGCCTCGACGAGGGCGCCAAGGGCTCGCTGACCGCGCGGATGCAGGAGCAGACCGAGACCGCGATCGCGCTGGCCGACGCCCTGATGTTCGTGATCGACGCGCGCGCGGGCCTGACCCCGAACGATCGCGGCTTTGCCGATTTCGCGCGCCGCGCCAACAAGCCGGTGGTGCTGGTCGCCAACAAGAGCGAAGGTAAGCACGGCGAGGCCGGGGCGATGGAATCCTACGCGCTCGGCCTCGGCGAGCCGATCCAGATTTCCGCCGAACACGGCGAGGGCCTCAGCGACCTCTACGACTCGCTGCGCGCGATCATGCCGGAGCCGGTCGAGGAGGGCGAGGAGTTCGACGATGACGACGTCATCGAAACCGACGAGGAGATCGCCACGCGTCCCATTCGGGTGGCGATCGTCGGCCGGCCCAATGCGGGAAAGTCCACGCTGATCAATCACCTGCTCGGCGAGGAGCGGCTATTGACCAGCGCCGAGGCCGGCACCACCCGCGATTCCATTTCCGTCGAGGTCAACTGGCAGGGCCGGGATTTTCGCGTGTTCGACACCGCCGGGTTGCGGCGGCGCTCGCGGATCGAGGAAAAGCTGGAAAAGCTCTCGGTGTCGGACGCGCTGCGCGCCATCCGTTTCGCCGAAGTGGTGGTGCTGATGATGGATGCGCAGAACAAGTTCGAGGAGCAGGACCTGCGCATCGCCGACCTGATCGAGCGCGAGGGACGCGCGCTGGTGATCGCGGTCAATAAATGGGACCTCATGGGCAAGCAGTCCAGCCTGATCGCCGGTTTGCGCACCGACGCCGATCATCTGCTGCCGCAGGTCAAGGGTATGCCGATCGTGGCGGTGTCCGGCCTGATGGGCGAGGGCATCGACCGCCTCATGAGTTCGATCGAACAGGCCTATGCGGTGTGGAACAAGCGGGTGCCGACGGCGACGCTCAATCGCTGGTTCGAGCAGGCGGTTGACGCCAACCCGCCGCCTGCGGTGTCGGGCCGGCGGCTGAAACTGAACTACATCACCCAGGCCAAGGCGCGTCCGCCGAGCTTTATCCTGTTCTGCTCGCGCGCCGACGCGGTGCCGCAGTCCTATTTGCGCTATCTCGTCAATTCCATGCGCGAGGTCTTCGAACTGCCGGGCACGCCGGTGCGCATCAGCCTGCGCGAAAAGGCCAACCCGTTCGCGCACAAGCGCAAGCGGCCGTCGTAAGCGAGGCGACGCCCGGACTTCACCTCGCATCACCATCCGCATAATTCGGTCATCGCGCTCCGCGAGGCGGACGCCGCACTCGCGAAAGTTGCTATTGGGCCACAGTGCTAGTGAATGTGATTCCGACGGCTGGACTCCCTGATCAAAAGAGCGCAGCCTTGGATTTTAATAAATCCTGAAACAACCCGCGCGCATTTCGACGCAGGTTGGCTGGAGTTCAGCGATGAAAAAAGCATTTTCTGTCGCCGCTATAGCTTTGTCCTTTTTTGCAGGCGGATGCGCGATCCATCCCTTGCCGGAGGATGTCACCGGCGTCGACACCTACCATATCGTGCGACAAATCCGCTGCGAAGCCCGGGAGACCATCAGATTAGAGGTGTTGAGGTGGCTTGGGAAAATGGCCGCCGCTGGAGATCCTCTTTCCCAAAGACTCCTCCTCCAATACGAGAATGATCCGGACTTGATTAGCTCGTTTCACTACGATCTTTTCAAAGGCCGGGAATACGCCCAGGTCAGATCCGTCGCCAAACTGTTTTACGACGCTGGCATCGCCTATAATTTCGATCTGACGATGACGGAAAACAACGACATCTCGACCGGCCTCAGCTTTTTGAAGCCGTTGACCGATCCGGTATCTACCCTTGGCGTCAATGCCGGTGCTAAGCGCCAACGAAGCAATCTTCGGTCATTCACCGTAACCGACACGTTCAGCTATCTTCTGACCAAGCTGAACGTCGAAGTGCGTGGCGTCCGGTACTGCGACGGGCAATTGAAGCATGCGAACTACATATATCCGATTGCCGGCCGCATCGGTATCGACAGAATGGTTCGTGACTTCATCAACCTCACTCTGTTTGCAAGCCTCACCGAACGCGGGGCAGCGCCGGGTACCGCTGGAGCGCCCACAATGGTCGACAAGCTGACATTCACGACGACCATCAACGGCAATGCCACGCCGATGGTGGTATTTACGCCGATAACCCACGCATTTCAGTTGAAGCAAGCTTCGCTGACGGGCAGCGCCGATCGGTCGGACGTGCATCAGGTATCGGTCGGGCTCGCGATCAGCACCAGCGGCATAACCGAACTCGGACCGTTCCGCTCGTTCCTGTTTTCATCCAGTCGCGGTGTGCGGACCGAGCAGGAGACGCCGAAAGTAAATCGCGGCCTATCTCCAGTCATCGTGGGACGGCGGATTACCGGTGGTGGCCGCACCGCGGCCGAGATTTTGGCGGTATTGGCCATCGATCAAGTCAAGAGTCGAGAACTCCAGCTGATTCCGCCCCCGTAAACGAAGGAGCAATACCATGGCGAAGAAAGCCAAGAAGGCAAAAAAAGTATCGAAGACGAAGAAAGCCAAGCGCGCGACAGCCAAACGGAAGACGACCGTGTCGGTTCCGGCGGAGTCGGTCGTGCAGTTCGTCAAAATGCTCATCAAAGAGGGGCGCGACGAGGACTTTGAAAAGCGAGCCAAGAAATCCAAAGTGGTCGTGAAGCTGGCCGGCGACAGCGCTGATTTTGTCACGAAATTTCTTGGTCGAAACAAACAGCTCCGCGGTCCGATGACAATGGCCATCCGAGAGCCATGCCCGGGCAATCCCTTCGAGTGCTAACCCGACCGGCATAGGCTATTCAGCGTCCGGCGCCTGTCTGCAGGTGGCCGGGAGCTGCGTTCGATTGGGCAGTAGCGGCCGTTCTTGGCCGCGGGGCGGCTGCGCTGGTAAACTTCGTCCCGGGTGACTAGCATAGCACATGCCTGAACATTCGGAAGATCGGCGGCTCACTGCGTCTCGCCCCGCCGCGGTGGTCTTCATCTTCGTCACCATCCTGCTCGACATGCTGGCACTCGGCCTGATCATGCCGATCCTGCCCAAGCTGGTGGAAAGCTTCGTCGACAACGACACCGCGACAGCGGCGCGATATTTCGGCCTGTTCGGCACCGCCTGGGCGCTGATGCAGTTCTTCTTTTCACCCATCCTCGGCGCTCTGTCGGACCGGTTCGGCCGCCGGCCTGTCATCCTGCTGTCGAATTTGGGGCTGGCGCTCGACTACGTGTTGATGGCGCTGGCGCCGTCGCTGCTTTGGCTGTTCATCGGCCGGGTGATCTCCGGCATCACCTCGGCCAGCGTTTCCACGGCATTCGCCTACATCGCCGATGTGACGGCGCCGGAGCGGCGCGCCGCGATGTTCGGCAAGATCGGCGTCGCATTCGGCGCCGGCTTCATCCTGGGACCTGCGATTGGCGGCCTGCTCGGCGACATCGATCCCCGGCTGCCGTTCTGGGCGGCGGCAGGCCTGGGCTTTGCCAATACGCTGTACGGCTTTCTGATCCTGCCGGAATCGCTGCCGCGCGAACGCCGCTCGCCGCTTCGCTGGAAAAGCGCCAATCCGATCGGCGCGCTGCATCTGCTGCGCTCCGACCGGGTGCTCGCGGGCCTGGCGGTGGTGCATTTCGTCGCGCAGACGGCGCATGTGGTGCTTCCCAGCACCTACGTGCTCTACGCGACCTACCGTTACGGCTGGGACACCACGACCGTCGGCCTGACGCTGGCCATGGTCGGCGTCTGCGCGATGGTGGTGCAGGGCATGGCAATTGGTCCGATCGTGCGGCGTTTCGGCGAGCGGAAGGCATTGATGTTGGGGCTCGGCAGCGGCGCCATCGGCTTTCTGATTTTCGCGCTGGCGCCGACCGGGCCGCTGTCCTGGCTCGGCATTCCCGTGATGGCGTTGTGGGGCGTGTCGGGCGCGGCGATCCAGGCGCTGATGACGCAGCTGGTCGCGCCCAACCAGCAGGGCCAGTTGCAGGGCGCCAATACCAGCGTGCAAAGCGTGTCGCAGATGGTCGGGCCGTTCCTGTTCACGCTGACATTCGCTTATTTCATCGGCGCGCAGGCTCCGCTGCAATTGCCGGGCGCGCCGTTCCTGCTGGCATCGGCGCTGCTGCTGCTGGCGCTGGCCATCGCGGTGCGCACGCTGGCGGGGGCGCAATCGCCGGGCGCGGCCCGGTGAACGATCACGCCAGGCCGCCTGACAGAACCAATGGTCGAAAGCCGCGTTGATGTCGAGGGACGGAAAGAAGGACGACGTAATATGGAAAAGCAAGCACTTGATCCGAATGACTTTCCCATCGCAGTCGATGACAAGACATTGGTCACGCAGAAGCGTGAGCCGATTGCAGATGCAAGGTCCAATTCGCTTGGGAGGGACATCGCGACGCGTCTCAACCAGAATGCTGCGCGCACGGCGGAGGAGCGCTGGGCCCTGTAGCCGGCCACCGTCTCCGCCCGATTGGCGGGGTTAGCGCATGACCTTGTCCAGCGTGATCGGCAGATCGCGAATCCGCTTGCCGGTGGCATGATAGACCGCGTTGGCGATGGCCGCGGCGACGCCGACGATGCCGATTTCGCCGAGACCCTTGATGCCCATCGGGTTGACGAGATCGTCCGGCTCATCGACGAAGATCACCTTGATGTCGTGCACATCGGCATTCACAGGCACATGGTATTCGGCGATATTGGCGTTCATGATGCGGCCGAAGCGATGATCGAACACCGTCTCCTCGTGCAGCGCCATGCCGATTCCCCACACGACGCTGCCCATGATCTGGCTGTGCGCGGTCTTGGCGTTCAAAATGCGCCCGGCCGCGACCGCGCTGACGACGCGGGTGACGCGGATGACGCCGAGTTGCTCGTCCACTTTCACCTCGGCGAAGACGGCCGAATGGGTGTTGCGCGCGTGTTTCTTGTCCTCCGCAAAAGTATTGGTCTTTTCCTTTTCGATCCGCTCGATCGCGCCGGAGCGCATCGCATCCGCAATAGAGATTGCACGGCTGGCGTCCAGCTTGCTGACCAGCCGACCATCGGCGAGCGCGACGTCTTCAGGTCTCGCGTCCGCGAGCGGCGAATCCTTGATCCTTTTCGCCAGGGCGAGTAGTTCTCCGCGGATCTCCTCGGCGGTGGCCGCTATCGCGTGGGCTGTCGAGGCCGCCATCCACGATCCGCCTTCCACCGGCGCCTGCGGCAGGGTGGAATCGCCGAGCCGGATGGTGATGTTATCGATCGGCAGACCGAGTGCGTCGGCGGCAACCTGCGCCATGATGGTGTAGGTGCCGGTGCCGATATCGGAAGCCGCGCAGAAGACTTCCGCATGGCCGTTGGCGCCCAGCACGATGCGGACCGCCATCGGCATTTGCAGGGCTTCCCAGACGCCGGTCGCCATGCCCCATCCCACGAGGTCGCTGCCGTCGCGCATCGAGCGCGGTTCGGCTTTGCGCGCCTTCCAGCCGAAAGCTTCCGCGCCCTGACGGTAGCATTCGCGCAGCGCCTTGCTGGTGTAGGGGAGATCCTCGTTCTGGTCCCTGTCCGAGTAGCAGCGCAGGCGCAATTCCACGGGGTCGAGCTTCAGCGCGATGGCCAGCTCGTCCATCGCGCATTCGAGCGCATAGACGCCGGTCGCCGCCCCCGGCGCGCGCATGTCGCTGGAGGTGGGAAGGTCGAGCCTGGCCAGTTTGTGGACATAGTTGGCGTTGGTGGATTTGTAGAGCAGCGCTGCCCAGCCGGTGTCGTTGCGGGAGAACTCCTCGAACTGCGAGGTGACGGCGATCGCCTCGTGGGTGAGGGCGTCGAGCGTGCCATTCGCGCTGGCGCCGAGCGCGAGGCGTTCGATGGTGGCCGGCCGGTAGCCTAGTCCGTACATCTGCTGGCGCGTCAGCACCAGACGCACCGAGCGCCGCAGCGCCAGCGCGCCGAGCGTCGCCAGCACCACCTGATACTGCGGGCGCAGCCCCGCGCCGAACGCGCCACCGACATAGGGCGATATCACGCGCAGATCGTCCGGCGCCTTGTCGAACACGCTGCAGAGATAGCGCTGCACGTTCTGCACGCCCTGGGTCTTGTCATAGACCGTGAGTTTGCCGCCGCCGTCCCACACCACGGTGGAGGCGAACAATTCCATCGGGTTGTGGTGCTCGGTCGGGATGTAGTACTCCGCCTCGTGGCGCACGCTAGCCGCTGCAAACGCCTTGTCGGCGTCGCCATGCGGCTTGTCGGGCTTCTCGACCACAAAGGCCTGATCGTGCTGCTGGCGCAGGTCGGTGACGAAGTCTTGTTTGTCATACTGGATGTCTACGAGGGAGGCCGCGTAGCGCGCGGTTTCCCAATCCTCCCCCAGTACCAGTGCGATCGGCTGGCCGCTGAACATGATCCTGTCGTCGTAGAGCGGACGGAACGGCGAACCGTCTTCGGGCGCGACATCGTCCTTCCACGCCTTGTCGGTGTCGGCCATGCGCGGCCGGTTCTCATGGGTGAGCACGTCGAGCACGCCGGCGACCCGCCGCGCCGCGCCGGTGTCGATGCGGCTGATGCGCCCCTTCGGAATCGCCGATTCCACGACGGCGGCGTGGGCAAGGCGTATGGCTTTGAATTCGCCGGCATATCTGGCTTCGCCGGTGACCTTGGCGCGGCCGTCGACGCGCGACGTAGCGGTGCCGATGTAGCTGGTCATGGGTTTGCTCGCTGCGGGAGGCCTCGGCGATCGATGCCCGTCATCGGATCTTCTTGTCGTACTGCGATTGTGGCGTTGCCTGCGCCGCCTGCGTCAGGGTGCGGATGATGCCGCGGCGCGCCAACTCGATCTTGAATGCATTGTGCTCGTAGCCCTTGGCGTCCCGCAGCAGAATATCGGCCGCGCGGGAGAAACTGGCCTGGTCGGCACGCTGGCCGCGCAGCGCGGCTTCCGCCGCGGTGTTGCGCCATGGCTTGTGCGCGACGCCGCCGAGCGCCAGGCGCGCTTGCTTGATCGCGCCGCCCTCGAGTTCGAGCGCAGCCGCGATCGAGACCAGCGCGAAGGCATAGGACAGCCGGTCGCGGATTTTCAGGTAGGAGTAATTGTCGGCAAACCCGAGGGCCGGCAGTTCGATCGCGGTGACGATTTCGTCCGGCAGCAAGTTGGTGTCGGTCTGCGGCGTGTCGCCGGGCAGCCGGTGGAAATCGTCGAAGGCCATCGCACGCTCGCCGGCGGGGCCGGTCACGCGGACCCTGGCGTCGAGGGCTGCGAGCGCCACGCACATGTCGGACGGGTGGGTGGCGATGCAGTTTTCGCTGGTTCCCAGGATCGCGTGAATACGGTTGATGCCGCCGATCGCCGAACAGCCCGAGCCGGGCTCGCGCTTGTTGCAGGGTGTCACGGTGTCATAGAAATAAGCGCAACGCGTGCGTTGCAGGAGATTGCCGCCGGTCGAGGCCATGTTGCGAAGTTGTGCCGAGGCACCGGCCAGGATAGCGCTGGCGAGCAGCGGGTAACGCTGCTCGACCAGTGGATGATAGGCGAGATCGGAATTCGGCACCAGCGCCCCGATGCGCAGGCCGCCGTCGGCGGTTGGCTCAATAGTGTCGAGCGGCAGCCGCGAGATGTCGATCAGCCGGGAAGGCCGCTCGACATTCTCTTTCATCAGGTCGACCAGGTTGGTGCCGCCGGCGATGAATTTTGCGGCGGGATCGGCCGAAATCATCCGCACGGCATCGGCGACGTCGTTGGCCCGTGCATAGTGGAAGGGAATCATGAATTGGTCCCCATTGCCTGCTGGATCGCCGCCACGATGTTGGGATAGGCGCCGCAGCGGCAGAGATTGCCGCTCATCAACTCACGGATCTGGTCGGGGGTTTTCGCGTTGCCCTCGGCAATCAGGCCGGCGGCAGAACAAAGCTGTCCCGGGGTGCAGTAGCCGCACTGGAACGCATCATGGTCGATGAAGGCCTGCTGCAGCGGATGCAGCGCGTCTTTTGTCGCAAGGCCTTCGACGGTCGTGACCCTGGCGCCGTCCTTCATGACCGCCAGCGTGAGGCAGGAATTGACCCGCCGTCCGTCCACCAGCACCGTGCAGGCGCCGCACTGGCCGTGGTCACAGCCCTTCTTGGTGCCGGTGAGTTCGAGGTTATCCCGCAACGCGTCCAGCAACGTGGTCCATGGCGCGACCTTGAGGGCGGTTTCGACGCCGTTGACCACGAGGCTTATCGGTATCTTGCCGGGGAGGGGGACGGGATCGTTGCTGCGTTGCGCCGCGCCTCGTTGCGCCATCTCACTCTCCCCGCTCGCTAGTGGCGAAATGCAAGTTCCATCTGCAAACTGTAGAAAACGCGGCGGGTGGGGTGCGGTTCCCCGACGATGGTGACCATATTTTTGGCACAGGAGACGGACTTAGCTGGCGTTCTGGCCTGCGCAAAAAATATGCAGGGCGATGGTTCCTGCCGGCGGCAGCGAATCACCTATGCTCGAATCCCGACTTTGGAGGAGGCCGACATGGTCGCAGACAGCAACAGCCAGATTGCGTGGCATCGGGCGCAGATCAGGAAGCACCGCGCGGCGCTTAAACAGATCGAAACCGGCCGGCATAATTTCGGCGAGATCGCCGGCTCGAAGACGATCGCTCAGTCGCACAAGACGGTCACCGAACTGAAACGCAAAATCAGGGATTCCGAACGGATCATCGCGGCCTATGAGAAGCAGACCCGCCGTCCGCTGACCACCGATTTCCAGACGCTGGCCAACGCGCCCTGGAGCAAGTGGAATGGCTCCGACTCGCCGGACCGGCGATAGAGCAGACGGCGCCTTCGGCCCGCCGAATTGTTTCGGTCGGATGGCGGGTGCCGCACCGGCTGCAACTCTCGAAGCGCTGAAGGTCCATCCCCATGCAAATCGACAATGTCGCCGACCTCATTGCGGAAACGCTGATTCAGGTTGGCGTGAAGCGTGTGTTCGGCGTGGTTGGCGACAGCCTGAACGGTCTGACGGAAGCGTTGCGCAAACGCAAGGCAATCGACTGGGTCCACGTGCGGCACGAGGAAGTCGCGGCCTTCGCCGCCGCGGGTGAAGCTCAAATCACCGGCAGGCTCGCGGTATGTGCCGGATCCTGCGGCCCGGGCAATCTTCACCTCATCAATGGTCTGTTCGATGCGCATCGCAGCCGCACGCCGGTGCTGGCGATCGCGGCCCAGGTTCCTTCCGCCGAGATCGGCGGCGGCTACTTTCAGGAGACCCATCCGCAGGAGTTGTTCCGCGAGTGCAGCCATTATTGCGAACTCGTCTCCGACACTGCGCAGCTGCCCTATGTGCTGGAAAATGCCATCCGCGCGGCGGTCGGCAAGCGCGGTGTGGCTGTGCTGGTCATCCCCGGTGACGTTGCGCTACGGCCGGCGCCCAGGCGCGGCATCTCATCGAATGCCGGGCTGTTGCCGGCCATGCCTGTGGTTCGGCCTGCCGAGGCCGAGTTGACGGCGCTGGCCGAGCTCCTGAACGGCGCCAAACGCGTGACGCTGTTCTGCGGCCGCGGCTGTGCCGGGGCTCACGGAAGCCTGATGCGGCTGGCTGAAAAGCTTGGGAGTCCGATGGTGCATGCGCTCGGCGGCAAGGAGCATGTCGAGTTCGATAACCCCTACGATGTCGGCATGACGGGATTCATCGGCTTCTCTTCGGGATATGCCGCCATGCATGCCTGCGACGCGCTGCTGATGCTGGGAACCGATTTTCCCTACAAGCAGTTTCTACCGACCGAGGCGATGATCGCGCAGGTCGACATCCGACCGGAGAATCTGGGCCGACGCTGCAAACTCGATGTTGGCATTGTCGGCGACGTCGCTGCCACGATCGAGGCGCTGCTGCCGAAACTGACGGCGAAGAGCGAGCGTGGTCATCTGGATGACAGCATCGCTCACTACAAAAAAGCCCGCGCCGGGCTCGATGAACTGGCGCGCGGCACCCCCGGGCACAAACCGATCCACCCGCAGTATCTGGCGCGCCTGCTCAGCGAGGCAGCCTCTGACGACGCCGTCTTCACCGCCGATGTAGGCACGCCCACGATCTGGGCGGCGCGCTATCTCGCCATGAATGGACGCCGGCGTTTGGTGGGGTCCTGGGTGCACGGCTCGATGGCCAATGCCATGGCACACGCGATCGGCGTCCAGGCGTCACAGCCCGGGCGGCAAGTGGTGTCGATGTCGGGCGACGGCGGCTTCACCATGCTGCTGGGCGATCTCATCACGCTGACGCAGCTGAGGCTGCCGGTGAAGGTCGTGATCTTCAACAATGGCGTGCTTGGCTTCGTCGCGTTGGAAATGAAGGCCTCCGGATTTATCGAGACCGGCGTCGATCTGCAAAATCCCGACTTTGCGGCGATGGCCCGCGCCATAGGTATTCATGCGGTGCGGGTCGATGATCCCGGCGATCTGCCGCAGGCGATCCGCGAGGTGTTGGCCCATGACGGCCCGGCGGTGCTCGACGTCGTCACGGCGCGACAGGAACTGTCGATGCCGCCCACGATCACCGCGGAGCAGGTCAAGGGCTTCAGTCTGTGGATACTTCGGGCGGTGATGAGCGGCAGAGGAGACGAGGTTCTCGATCTGGCCAAGACCAACCTGTTATCACGATGACGACCGCCGCCGGCCGGACCCTTGCAAGTCCGGCCGCCCGCGGCTCTTCCTACTTCTTGATCAGCGGACACTCGCTTGCCGAGAGCGGCTTGGCCGCGTCTTCCGGAGCGATGGTGGCGATCTGCTTGTAGTAGTCCCACGGATATTTCGACTCTTCGGGCTTCTTCACCTCGAACAGATAGGCCGGGATCAGCCGGCGTCCGTCGGCGCGCAGCGGGCCCTTGCCGAACAGGGGATCGTCGGTCGGCAGTTCCTTCATCTTGGCGACGACCTTGGCGCCGTCACGGGGATTGCCGCCGAGCGCTTCCATCGCCTTGAGATAGTGCAGCGTCATGGCGTAGGCGCCGGCCTGGGTCATCGACGGCATGGCTTTCTTGCTGGCCAACTCGGCGAACCGCTTCGAAAAGGCGCGCGTCTGCTCGTTCATGTCCCAGTAAAAGGATTCCGTGAACGTCAGGCCCTGCGCCGTCTTCAGGCCCAGCGAATGCACGTCGTTGATGAAGAGCAGCAGCGCCGCCAGCTTCTGGCCGCCCGCGACGATGCCGAACTCGGCCGCCTGCTTGATCGCGTTGGTGGTGTCGCCGCCGGCGTTGGCGAGGCCGACCACCTTCGACTTCGAGGCCTGCGCCTGCAGCAGGAACGACGAGA
>JAUXWH010000027.1 GCA_030681365.1 Bradyrhizobium sp. | reverse complement strand
GGCCTTCGCCGTGCTGCTGCCGGTCAAAACCGTCGGCGTGATGGGCGACGGCCGCACCTACGAATACGTCGTCGGCCTGCGCGCGGTGACCTCCACCGACGGCATGACCGCGGATTTCTACGCGTTCGACATGAAGTTTCTGGGCGAGACCGCGACGCGGATCATCAACGAGGTGAAGGGGGTGAATAGGGTGGTGTACGACATCACGAGCAAGCCGCCGGGGACGATTGAGTGGGAGTAGGATGGCACTTCTTGGTTTGCCATATTAGGGTTTAGCCCCTCGCGAAACCCATCTCCCATTCGCAAGTGGCGATTGATGGCTATTCCCCCCAAGTTGTCATCGCAGCCCAACCGGATCAAGGCACCGTTCACGCCTTAAAGCAGTTCTCGCGGTGCCACCGCAAGAAATGCGGATGGGGCTGATCGACTGCGCGGGCAGGGGTCAGCAGGCGCCCGGTCTTGTTGATCATGGCACGCACGCCGGCTGTATCGTTCACATGGCGTGAAATCATGATCTCATGATCGTCCGCAATGCTGATCAAGCCGCGATCAAACATCCAATGCGCGGTCCCCGATAAAGCAAGACCGTTGCTTACGATATCCGGGCCATTGGCCTCGACCGGCCTGATATGCGCGGCTTCGACCTCGGCTCGACCACGACCATTGATCAGTTTCAGGGAGGTAATCGCACAGCGGGCGTCGTAGGCTCTCAGGACAATGCGGCGAAAAATGCTGTCTCGGAGGATACGGGAAGTCAGATAGCTGACGCGGCTGCGTTCCTTCCCGTATTGGAAGGGCGATTGCGTTTGCTCCATACCCAGGAAAGCAGGAGGCGCATCGACGCGCGGCAGCAAGGCGATGTCCTCGGCGAGTCCGAGCTCGGTGATGCGGTTGAAGTCCACCGGCGAGATCGGTCGAACCGCGGATTGAGCGCGTCCGGAAATCTTTCCCTGTTCGTTCAAGAGGCCTTGTTCGAGGAGCCCGTCAGCGGCACGGAACGGGACTGGATTGACAAAATCAAGGTAACTGCCTGGTTCTATAACCGCGACATACATCCCCGCAACATTTGGGTCAGGGATAACTTGCTGGATCTTGGCAATAGCAAAGTAGCCGCGCGATTCCTGCGCTTTCCGAGGTTCATAATAGATGATCCAATCGCCGACGCATGCCTCGACGCGAGCGAGGTACTGACTGGGAAACTGATATCGTTCAGCGGGACTGTCCTCGTAGATCGAATCAGACCGGTGAATGAAGACGCCGAACGTCACAAAGCGTTCCCTAGAGATTGCAGCCTTATGATAACGAAGCACATTCCAACAGCCGAAGTCGAGCGGAGAAATACGCTCTTTGCTGCACGGGACGTTCGATCACTCCTTTCATATGCCTGTCTTCAAGACCTTGCCCAGAGCCAAAGCATCCGCCGATATGACTTCGGTACGCACGCCGTTCACGATCAGCGCGTAGGGTGGATTAGCCGAAGGCGTAATCCACCGCATCGCTTTACCGTGATTACCTAGTCGCGGCGGGTTACGCTCTCGCTAACCCGCCCTACAGGTCTGATATGATCGAGCGCCTCGACATCGGCGTTGGTGAGCCCGATCTTTCGGCTCATCTCCGACAGGGCCGTGCCGAGCCGCAGCCGTCCGTCGGGGCGCACAGCGGCCTCCAGAATGACGCGCGTTTCGGGGTCCGCGCTGCGGTTGTTCTGTGCCGCGCGGACCTTCAGGGCGCGATGCGCCTCCTCGGAGAGATTGCGAATGGTGACGGCGGCCATGGCAGGCTTGCGCGCACTTAGCGGAGATCGACCGCTTCATGAGCAAGCTTCACAATCGCGGGAAGCTGATGCTTGTGAGTCACGTAGCCAAAGGTGGTGTAACCAGGAAGCGGGAGCGGAACACGGTTTGACCGCCCTTGCGCGGCCGACCGCATGGGCACCTGAGTTGGCTCACGCCTCCTGCCAGTGCGGGTATGTGACATAAGCAGTGGTCGCCCCCTGCTCATGGGAGCGGATGGTGACTAGCTGGCCTTTGGGCATGTAGACGATCTCGCCCGGACCGGCGGTGACCGTGCCGGCTTCGGTCGTGACCGACAGCCGCCCCTCCATGATGAACATGACGTCGTCGACGGCGAGCGTCTCATTGAGGCTCTGGTTCGGTCCGTAACGGCCGAAGCCGATGGTGATCGGCCCGCCGTGGCGCTGGTCGATCATATTTGCCGCGAAAATCTCCCCATCCTGTCCGGGCGAGCGCTCGAACGATGCGTCGGCGATGGCGAATTTTCGAACATTCATGGACATCCCCTTATGCGTCGCAGTTTGGTCGGGTGTGGCGTCGATCAACGCCTGAAGCATATGTTTGTTTCACCTGCTCACAACGACGATCACCCCGGCTTAAATGCGGGATGTCCATCAGCCGCGGTGATGCTACGACATCCGGATCGCCCTGGAGCCAATCCCTATGTCCGTTGCAAACGCCGCCAACCAGTCGCCCGCAACCGCCGCCGAAACCGATCCGCAATCCCTCGGCTGGATGCAGGGCTTTCCGCCGCCGCCGGACAGGACCATCACGTTTCACGACGGTTCGTTCCGCAGCTTTCCCGAGTTGCGCTGGGCCTGGAGCAACATTCGCCAGCTGGTGCCGACCGTGAACGTCTGGCGCGGGGCAGGGCCGGCGTCGGTGTTGCCGCGGGAGAACCATGATATCGGCGCGTCGGCATCGGTGACGATGGACGGCCGTCCCATGACGTTTGCGGGCATGCTGGAGGAAACCTATGCGGACGGCATTGCCGTGCTGCACCGGGGCAAACTGATCTACGAGCGTTATTTCGGCGCGTTGAAGCCGCACAAGCCGCATATCTCGATGTCCGTCACAAAATCGTTCACCGGCACGCTGGCCGGCATTTTGATCGCCGAAGGCAAGATCGATCCGCAGGCGCCGATCACGGACTATGTACCCGAGCTGAAGGACAGCGCGTTCGGCGACGCGCGCGTGCGCGAGGCGATGGATATGACCACGGGCCTCGAATACACCGAGGTCTATACCGACAAAAACTCCGGCGTGTTCGGTCTGCGGCGCGCCAACGGCATGGCGCCGATCGAGCCGGGCTATGAGGGCGCGACCCATATTTTCGACTTCCTGTGCACGCAGCGCAAGCAGGGCGAGCACGGCAAGGTCTTCGCCTACAAGACCGTCAATTCCGACGTGCTGGCCTGGATCGTCAGGCGCGCCAGTGGCATGACGCTGTCAGATCTGCTCTCCGAACGAATCTGGATGCCGATGGGTGCGGAAGAGGACGCGCATTATCACGTCGACCGCATCGGCACCGAAAGCGGCGGCGGCGGGCTTTCGACCACGCTGCGCGATCTCGCCCGCTTCGGCGAGACCATCCGCAACCACGGCCGCTTCAACGGGCGCCAGATCGTGCCGTCGTCGGTGGTCGAGGACATCGCGCGCGGCGGCGATCCCGAGAAATTCAAGCCGGCCGGCTACACCACGCTGCCCGGCGCGTCGTACCGGAACCAGTGGTGGGTGACCCACAATGCGCACGGCGCCTTCATGGCGCGCGGCGTTTATGGCCAGGGCATCTATATCGATCCGAAGGCCGAGATGGTGATCGCGCGCTATGCTTCGCACCCTGCCGCCGGCAACGCCGCCAACGATCCCGTCACGCTGCCGGCCTACATGGCGCTGGCGAAGGATTTGATGGCGGGAGGCCGGTAGCGCGACGCATGACCACCTGTCGCATCCCGCGCAGGCCGGATCTATGGCACGGGCCATGAGAGGAGATCATCATGACACAGAGACAGGCCGTGTTTCCCGCCGGGCGGCAGGCGCTGTACGAGAAGTACAAATACTCGGCCGCGATCCGCTCGGGCGACCTGCTGTTCGTCTCGGGTCAGGTCGGGTCGCGCGAGGATGGCAGCCCCGAGCCGGATTTCGAGCGTCAGGTCGAGCTTGCCTTCGAAAACCTGAAGGCGGTGCTGAAAGCCGCCGGCTGCACCCTCGCTGATGTCGTCGATGTCACCACGTTCCACACCGATCCCGAAGCACAGCTCGATGCGTTTCTCAGGGTTCGCGACAGGTATCTCGGTGAACCGCCTTATCCGAACATCACCGCGGCGGGCGTCAACTGGCTTGCGGGCTTCGATTTCGAGATCAAGGTTATCGCGCGCATCCCCAACGGCGGTTGAAATGCCGGCCAGTGCGACGCATGGGAAAGCATTGTGCGACTTCCGCATCTCCCTTGCAATTGCAGCTTGCCACACCGCTCCCGGGACCTGCGAGTTCAGCGAAATTTAACATGTCGCGGTGCACCGTCCGGTTTTCCATTGATCTGGAGAATCACGATGGCAAGGGTTGTGCGCGGGCTGGCTCTTGCCGTTCTGACGTTGTGCATTTCTTTCACGGTCCCGCGCGCGGTCGCTCAGGACAAGGGCGGTGCCGTTTCCGTCACCTCGGGCGTCCAGTATGAATTCATCGGCCGCTGGGATGTCGACAAGCTCAACAAGATCCTGACCGAAGATACGCCGAAGTTTTTCGGCGTGACGGTAAAGTACACGGCCGCCAGGAATGCGGTGAAGCTTTACCGCGTGAGCTATTCGTCGGTGGTGCCCGAGCGCGGCAACAAGCCGATCGCCGCGACCGGCCTGGTCGCCGTTCCCGATATCGCCGGCACATCGTTCCCGATGGTGTCGTATCAGCACGGCACGGTTTACGAGAAGACGCAGGTGCCGTCGTTTCCGGATCAGTCGCCGGAGACGCAGCTGATGCTCGCGCAGTTCGCCGGGCAGGGCTACATCGTCATCGGCGCCGACTATTTCGGCATGGGCTCGTCGAAGGAGCCGGAAGGCTACATGGTGAAGGCGAGCCACCAGCAGGCGAGCTACGACATGCTGCTGGCGAGCCGCGCCGTGCTCGCCGATCTGAAGCTCTCGGGCAGCAAGCTGTTCGCCTGCGGCTGGTCGCAGGGCGGCTTCGTCGCGATGGCGTTTCTGGAAAAACTGGAAGCCGCCGGCGTAAAGGTCGATGCCGCGGCGACGGCGAGCGCGCCGGTCGACGTGTCGGTCGCCCTCAACGGCTTCCTCAGCTTCCCGCGCAAGAACGATGCCGACTGGGTGAACTCGCTGTTCATCCTGTCGTCGTTTGCGTTCGAGAATTACTATGGCGTGCCGGGCCTGGCGCGCTCGCTGATCGCGGATCCCTACTACGATGTCGCGCGCAAGGCTTACCTGCGGGAGCCGTTCAACGTCAGCGACGTGCCGACCGATCTGCACAAGCTGCTCAAGCCGGATTATTTCAACGCGCAGTTCTTCGCCGAGTCGGCCTATGGCAAGCTCGTCGCGCAGACCGAGGCCTATCGATGGGTCATCAAGTCGCCGGTGCGCAATTATTATGGCGAGGCGGACGAGGCGATCGCCGTTGGCCTGGGCCGACTGGCGATGACCTACCAGCGCGCCATCGGCAACGGCAACCCGCAAGTCGAAGCCGTGTCGACCGGACAGACCTCGCACCGCGGTACCTATGCGACCGCCGTGCCGCAGTGGAAGACGTGGTTCGACGGCCTGTAGGGAACGAACGAGCGGCGCGGGTGGGGCGCGCTTTCTGGCGTTACCCCGCGACCGCCATGACATGGCTCAAGCCGGACAAGCGCGACGCCCAAGACTCGATACCAACACGCCGGACAACGCCCGGAGTAACCCGACACGTCGCTATTTCCTTCCGATGACTTTGGGCTGTACCCGACTTGGGTGGAAACGACGATTTCGTGATCGTCAGCGTGCTTTCGTCGAGATGCACCTGGAGAACCGCGGCGGGTGAGGCTACACATTGAGCAGCCTGAGTGCTGCGGCCATGTGAGCAAGATGTGCGGCGTATACTCCGCTGTCACCCCCGCGACGCTTTCTCAAATCGCTTGATCAGCCGCTCGCGCTTCAGGCGGGATAGCCGCTGGATCCAGAACATTCCGTTCAGCTGATCTATCTCATGCTGGTGGCAGACCGCGCGCAGGCCATCCGATTCTTCGGTGCACAGGTTGCCGTCGACGTCGTGATAGCTGATGCGGATGCGCGCATGGCGGCGGATGTCGTCATTGACGCCGGGCATCGAGACGCTGCCTTCCTGGTGCATGATCGTCTCGGGCGATGCCCAGGTGATCTGCGGGTTGACATAGGTTCGCGCGCCATCGTCAAGGTCGAGCACCACCACTCGCAGCGGGATTCCGATATGCGGCGCGGTGATTCCGATGCCGGGCGCGGCGTGCATGGTGTCGAGCATGTCCTGCGCCAGCTCGCGCAGCGCGCCGTCGAACAGGGTCACAGGCTGGGCCGGGAGCGCGAGCCGAGGATCGGGATAACGGATGATGGCGCGGATGGGCATGAGCTGTTGTAACGCACACGACGGTCCGCGGGAACCTCGTCAACCGTCTTGCCGGGAAGTGTCAACGACGAAGCAATCCATCTCTGGCGGCCATCACGGGTTCCAGCCGCCGCTGCCATATGGACGGGTAATGATTTCGATCAGATGCCCGTTCGTTTCCTTGAAGTAGATGCCACGGCCGCCGTCATGGTGATTGATCTTGCCCGGCTGGGTTTGCGCGGGGTCGGCCCAGTAGGCAAGCTTCCGTTCCTCGATCCTGTCGAAGATCGCGTCGAACTCGGGTTCGCTGGTCAAGAATGCATAATGCTGGGGAACAATGTCGCCAGCCGTATCCATGTAGTCGAGGTTGGCGTCGTTTTCGGTGGTGACCATGTAAAACGGCCCCCATTTTCGTGGCGCCGGCAGCGCAAGCATCTCGGCCAGGAATGCGGCCGATGACTTGCTATCGCGGGCCAGCAGAATCGTGTGATTGAAGTGGATGGCCATGGTGATCTCCCGACATCGAAATGTTTCGTCGTTCTGGGGTTCAGTGCGGCTATGTGTGATGTAAGGCAGAGGCGCGGTCGATCAAGGGTAGGTGTCCCGCCGGCATCGGTTGGTGCTTCCGCAATAGAATGGTCGACCATAGCCTGCTGCGTCCGGCGCAGTCGCTGCGCAATGGCGGTCTAGGAAACCCGTTTTGCCGGCCGCTTCCGATGGGCCTCGAAGCGTTTGCGGAAGTCCGCGGCGAGGTCGGCGAGGGTCACCTTGCCGAACCGATCGAGCAGCAACTGCCGCGCCTTGCCGAGCGCTTCGTTGAGGCCGTCGTTGACGGCCTGCTCCACCAGGCAGCGGGGATCATCGTCAGCGAGACCGAGCGCGAAGACAGGGGGATTGCCGAGCGCGACATAGACATCGAGGAGAGTCAATTGATCGAGCGGGCGCGCCAGTTTCCAGCCGCCGCCATGACCTTTTTCGGACGTCACGTAGCCGTTGTCCCGCAGCCCCGCCATGGTGCGGCGGACCACCACCGGGTTGGTATTCAGCATCCTGGCAATCTCGTCCGACGTCAGCGGGTGTTCGCGCTGGTCCATGTGGATGAGTACATGCAGCATGCGCGAGAGTCGGTTGTCGCTGCTCATCTCATGATCCCGGCGGAGCCCAACGCGGTGCGGCAGCATTGCATCGATGCCGCAAGCGCGTCTCAGATCGGCAATCCTAGCGCAAAGCCCGTCTTGTAACAACAGGGGTTGCGAAATGAAGAGCGCCGTCTTATCATGTAACTATGAATGATGCGAGAGAGGGCGATCATGGTAATGACAAGTCAACGAGCCGTTGCCGAAGGGCACTCCAAAAACAACGGGAATAGCTACGAGGTGATCATTGTCGGCGGCAGTTTCGCCGGCATGTCCGGTGCCATGCAGCTTGCCCGCGCCCGCCGCCGCATCCTGATCGTCGATGCGGGTCGTCCCCGCAACCGCTTCGTCGCCAGCGCCCATGGGTTCCTCGGACAGGACGGCAAGTCGCCGCGGGAGATCATCGGCCTGGCGCGTCAACAGCTCGCGGCCTATCCGACGGTGGCGTTCTTCGCCGGCGAAGCGGTCGAAGGTCGCCGTCACGAGACGCATTTTGAGCTGGGCCTGAGCGACGGGCAGGCGGTGAAAGCGTCGCGGCTGCTGCTGGCGACGGGCGTGCGGGACGAATTGCCCGTCATCGCCGGCATCGAGGAGCGGTGGGGCGTCTCGGTTTTCCAGTGCCCCTACTGTCACGGCTTTGAGGTCGGCGGTCGACAGCTCGGGGTGATCGGAAACCACCCGATGTCGGCGCACCAGGCGTTGATCGTCGCGGATTGGGGGGCAGCCACTTATTTTACACAGGGAACCTTCGAGCCGGACGAGCCGCAGCTCGCGATGATGCGCGCCCGCGGCATACGCATCGAGCGCGCGCCGGTGGTGGAGATACTGGGTAGTGGCACGTCGATCGACGCCGTCAGGCTTGCAGACGGCAGATCCGTTGCCATCCAGGCCGTCTTCACCGCTCCCAAAACGCATATGGCCAGCGGTCTCGCCGAAAAGCTCGGCTGCGCTTTCGACGACGGCCCGTTCGGTGCCCTGATCCGCACCAACGAACAGAAGCAGACGACGGTTGCCGGCGTGTACGCGGCCGGCGATGCCGCGAGCGCGATGGCGAACGCCACGCTGGCTTCCGCCGCCGGCGTGATGGCGGGAGTAGGGGCGCACCAGTCCCTGATCTTTGAACAGGCGAGCTCCCGGCAAGGCGATGGCCACACGCCGATCGATCCGGAGGCCCGTCATGCATCCTGACATAGTCGCGGCTCACTTCGCCGATCCCGCAGCCGCGGCGCGCTATGCCGAGGGGCCGCCACGCCTCGTGCCAGGGTTCGCCGACCTGCACCGCATGAGCGGCATCCTGCTGGCGGAGCACGCGCCCGAAAACGCGCGGGTCCTGGTGCTCGGGGCCGGCGGCGGGCTCGAGCTTAAGTCATTTGCGACGGCGCAGCCGGGCTGGAGCTTTGACGGCGTCGATCCCGCCGACGCGATGCTGCAGCTGGCCGCGCGCACGCTGGGGCCGCTGGCGTCGCGCGCGCGCCTGCATCACGGCTATATCGACGACGCGCCGGAGGGGCCGTTCGACGCGGCGGCCTGCCTGCTGACCTTGCATTTTCTCGATACCGGGGAGCGGCGGCGCACGGTCTCCGAAATTCGGCGCCGCCTCAAACCCGGAGCGCCGTTCGTCGCCGCCCATGCCAGCTTTCCGCAGGGCGAAGGCCGCGCGCGATGGGTGTCGCGATACGGGGCTTTTGCGATCGCCTCTGGTATCGATCCCGCTCGGGCGGAAGGTGCACGCGCGGCGGTCGAGGCGCATCTGAACACACTCAGTCCCGAGCAGGATGAAGCGGTGCTGCGCGAGGCCGGCTTTTCCGACGTCAGCCTGTTCTATGCCGCCTTCACCTGGCGCGGCTGGGTCGGCTACGCCTGATGCGTGCCGGCTTCTGCGACGCCGTCGTTCGGAGCGCAGCGATCTCGGCGCGCAGCCAATCGACGGCGGCCGTCACGACAGGACTCATGGGCCGGTCCGCCACCGTGAGCATGCGATAGGTGAGGCCTTCGACGACGGGGCCAAAGGGCTGGACGAGCCGGCCGGCCGCCAGCTCATCCGCAACGAGGCTCAGGCTGAGCAAGGCTATGCCCTGGCCGGCCACCGCCGCCTGAATGGCATGGCTTTCGTCGGAAAATCTCAACTGGGATTTCGTCTCCTTCGCGATCAGGCCCGCTGCTCGAAACCAGGCCGCCCAGGTCGGGCTGACGGGATCGGGGCGGTGCCATTCGAAGTGAATGAGGGGCGCGCGGTCCAGATCGTCGGGGCTGCGAATGCCCAGGCCGGGATTCACGACCGGCGCGAAACGATCGGCAAACATCGCTTCTGCACGAAGGCCCGGATAAGGACCCCGACCGTAGCGGATCGCCAGATCGATGGCATTGCTCCGGAGATCAACGGTCGCGTCCGATGCATGGAGCTGCAGGTCAATGTCCGGATGAAGCGCCTGAAACCGCGTGACCTTCGGCACCAGCCACTTCGCGGTGAAGGCGGTGGTGGCGGTGATCGTCACGCTCGCCCGGCGTTTGGTCTTGCGCAGCCGGTCGAGCGCAGCGGCAAATGAATCAAAGCCTTCGCGCAGCACGGGATAAAGCAACTGCCCTGCCTCGGTCAGGATGACCTGACGCGTTCGGCGCTCGAACAGGACGAGCCCGGTGTGATCCTCCAGCGACCGGATCTGGTGGCTGATGGCGGTCGGCGTGACCGCAAGGTCGATAGCGGCCTGCTTGAAGCTGCCGCAGCGTGCGGCGGCCTCGAAGGCGCGAAGGGCGGACAGTGGCGGCAGCTGGCGCATCGGGTCCTATGGATGAGATGAATTCATGTTATGCCTGACGATTACGAATTTGTACAATGACAGAATTGTCGCCAATTGTAGGGCTAAGAGCAACACAAGGACCCGGGCCCTGATGAGTAATTCTCATCCAGAGGTCGCGCCCAGCAATGACACGAAGGGAGACGATCGATGAGCTATCAGTTCGAAGCCGGGCGCATCTATCGGATGCCGACGCATTTCGGACCGGCGCCCGGGCCTCGCCAATTGCCTGACGACATTGTGGCTGACCCGAAGCGCAGTCCGCGACGTCTGTCCGTCACGGCGAGCTTTCTGACCGATCCCGCGATGCTGGAACAGCATCTGCCCGATGGATTCACCCCGGCCGGCGAACCGGTGGTCACGGTCGAATTTCATCACATGACGGATATCGATTGGCTGGCGGGACGTGGCTACACGATGATCTGGGTCGGCTGGCCGGCGACGTTCAGGGGGAGCCGGGACCGGGCCACCGGCAAGTTTCTGGCCGTCGTCTGGGAAAATCTCGCCGATCCGATCATCACCGGACGATGCGAGATCGGACATCCCAAACTTTATGCCGAGATCGCGGAGCCACGAAGGTTTAACGGGGCTCAGATCTGCGCGGCGGGCTGGATGGGATTTCGCTTTCTCGAACTCGAGGTTTCGCAGTTGCAGGACACGGATCCACAGCAGCAGGGCGTCGCTTCGGACGGAACGCTGATGCTGAAATACACGCCGCGCACGGGCGCCTGGGGCGAGGCGGATCTGTGCCAGGTTACGCTCACGCCGGCCGACGATCCGGACAATCATATCGAGCAACGCCGGACCGGCGTGGGCGCCGTGCGCTTCCACAAGGCGAACTGGTCGGACCTTCCGACCATGCATCACGTGGTGAATGCGCTGGCCGCGTTGCCGGTCATCGAAGCGCGCGGCGGCGCGGTCACAATCTCGCGTGGCGGGAAGTCCTACCGTGACCAGCGCGTGCTCCTGTAGCACCGCCATTGTCGTCCCGGTGATGCTCTCGATCCCCCGCCCTTGGGGCGGGTAACGATCGCGCGTTCGCCTCGTCACTGGTTCGAGATTGCTCCCGGTGGGGGCCGCGATCAACGAATGGAGAAACTCATGTTGCAGCGTGTGATGACCCAACCCGACCCCTACGAGCCCTATCTGCTGTCGCAGGGAATCAGGTTCGGCGAACTGCTCTTCATCTCCGGCCAGGCCGGCTACGCCGACAATGGCAGGATCGTCGAGGGCGGTTTCCGGGCGCAGGGCGAGCAGGCTTTCGCCAATCTGCGCCGTGCGCTCGAGGCGGGCGGATCGAGCCTGAAAGACGTCATCAAGGTGACGATCTTCGTCACCGACATGGCCAACTTCAACGAGGTCGTCGATCTTCGCCGCAGGTTCTTCAGCGCGCCCTATCCCGCCGACACCATCGTCGAAGTCAAGGCGCTGTACACGCCGGAAGCCATGATCGAGATCGAAGCGATCGCCGCGGTCCCGGCGGCGGGGAGACGGTAAGATGACGTGCGATGAAGCGGGGAGGCGACATGGCCAGCCTGTCGTTGAGCGCCTGTTCGCTCCGATAAGGGTGGGAAGGCTCGCACTGGCGAACCGGCTCGCCGTCGCGCCGATGACCCGTGTCAGCGCCGATCAGGATGGCCGCGCAACCCGGCGCATGGCGGATTACTACCAGTCGTTCACCGAGGGCGGTTTCGGCGTGATCGTGACCGAGGGCATCTATACCGACAAGGCGTTCTCGCAAGGCTATCTGTTCCAGCCCGGCCTGACCGACGCGGCTCAAGCTGGCGCCTGGTGTGCCGTGGTGAATGGCGTGCATCAGGCGGGCGGACGGATCATTGCGCAACTCATGCACGCGGGCGCGCTGTCGCAAGGCAACCCGTACCGTTGCCATACCGCTGGTCCCTCCGCCGTTCGGCCGAAGGGTGAACAGATGGCGTTCTATCGCGGCTCCGGCGCTTACCCCGTGCCGATGGCGATGACCGAGGTGGAGATCGCGGAGGTCGTCGAAGGCTTTGCGCGGGCCGCGCTTTTCGCAAAGGATGCAGGCTTCGACGGCGTCGAGGTGCATGGCGCGAATGGCTATCTGCTCGATCAGTTTCTGACCGAGGGCGTCAATCTGCGCCAGGACGGTTATGGCGGCGATATCGCCGGCCGAATGCAGTTGACGGTCGAAGTGGTGCGCGCGGTCCGATCCGCGGTCGGCGGCGAGTTCGTTGTCGGCATCCGCGTCTCGCAGGGCAAGGTCAACGACTTCGTCCATAAATGGTCTGGGGGTGAGGACGATGCCGCCGTCATATTCGGTACGCTCGGCCGCCTGCCGCTCGACTATCTCCACACTACGGAGTTCGAGGCGTGGCGTCCTGCCTTCGGGGAAACCGGTGCAAGCCTTGCCGCGCTGGCGAAGCGATATGCTCGGCTTCCGGTTCTGGCCAATGGATCGCTGCACGATCCGAAGCGCGCGGTCGAACTGTTGGCGAACGGCGATGCGGACTTCGTCTCGCTCGGACGAGGCGCGCTGACCCACGCGGACTGGCCGGCGCGGCTGCGGGCGGCAAGCCCGCTGGCGGAGTTCGATCCCGCGCTGCTGTCGCCGATCGCCGATCTCGCCAACGCCGAGCGCTGGCGCGGGGCCATCAAGGAGCGGGATCTTTCGAACGGCCATCACACGTCGGGAGAGGCGGCGTGATAGAGCCGGCATGACGCGCATCCATCAAGGCCAGCATGAAGGTGATCGGCCCCGATTCCAGTCCGGTGCGCTCGCTGTTGACCGATCTCGCTCCGGCAGAAGTCGAGGAACTGGCGGCGCCGGCAAGTTTGCTGAATTGCATGCCTGCAAACCGGACCGGGCACAGGAACCTGCGCGCGATACGGCCGTTAAACCATCTAAATCTATTTAGACGGTTATGGAGAAAAGCCATGCCGACCCAGCCGACCATTGCCCGCATCTGGCGCGGCCGCACCCGCGCCGACGTCGCCGATTCCTATGAGGGCGTTCCGCCGCTGGAGAAGACCGCCCTTGGCGTCCAGCTGTTCCGCGAGGACCTCGAAACCGAGAGCTGGTTCACGACCATTTCCTACTGGTCCGACCTCGAGGCCATGACGGCCTTCACCAAGGGCGAGCCGACCAGGGTCCATCATCTCGACCGCGACGCCGAGTTCCTGATCGAGTTGCCGGAACGGATCCAGATCCACCGCATCCTGCTCGATCGACAAGGTCTGCGCTGAGCCTTCGCGTCGGTGTTCGGCGAAACCATAGGGAGGCCGGAGGTGATCGGCGCCATCCTGCTTCTGACCGCCGCGGGCGTGGCGTTGCTGCGGACCGGCGACGACGATACTCGACAAGATCCGCGCGAAGCGCCGGGCGGGAAGGGGACATGACGAAGGCGAAGCTCTCACCGCCCGAACGGATCGGCGGCAACCTCGCGCTCGATCTCGCCAACACGATCAGCTGGCGGGGTACCTCGCGCGAGACCGATCACCTTGCGGATGCCGACGCCATCCTCGCCTGGGTCAGGGCCGTGGGACTCGTGCCAGCCAATTTTGCGATCCCTGCAGTCCGGCGTCGGGCCTTCGAGGCCGATGTTCATCGCTTGCGTGACGCCGTGATGCGGGCGGGGGAGGCGATTGCCGAGGGCAAGCCGCCGCCGAAGGGCCCCCTTGCAGCGATCCGTGATCTGGCCGCCGGAAGCCTCGCCGCGGCCACGCTGCGCGGCGCGCCGATCGAGATATCCTTCGCGCCCGAGGATCGGATTGTTGGGGCGCTCGCCTGGGCGGCACTCGATCTCTTGCGTTCCAATGAACTCGATCGTCTCAAGCGATGTCCCGCCGACAATTGCCACTGGCTGTTTCTGGATCGCACCAAGAACCGCTCGCGGCGCTGGTGCGACATGGCGACCTGCGGCAACCAGGCCAAGGCCCGAAAGCACCGGGCCTTCCAGTGCGACGGCGGATGAAGTTGTTTAGACCACCGCAAAACTGATCCCGCTGGGAACGCATGCGCTGCGCGGCATTGCGTCTTCGTGCGCCGTCTACACCGTGCCGGACAGCCAGGGGCTGGATCACGAAGAAGTTAAACCGATCGGTTGACAATCCGTCTCGGGTGCTTATGCTTAACCACATGGTTGAGCAATTTCCCCATCTGGATGCTGTCTTTCATGCCCTCGCGGATCCGACGCGGCGGGCCATGCTGGGCCAGCTCGCGGAACGGGAACTCACCATCGGGGAACTGGCGACCCCGTTCAGCATGAGTTTTGCGGGTGCCTCGAAACACGTGCGAGTGCTGGAGAATGCCGGGTTGGTGACGCGGACGATCCGCGGCCGCAGCCATCTGTGCCGCCTCGAGGCGGCACGGCTTGCCGAGGCCAATGCGTGGCTGCGGCGTTACCAGCATTTCTGGACCGCGAAGCTCGACACGCTGGAAGCCCTGCTGCGCGCGGAAGACGAAGCGAGAGCCAAAAAGCCGAACAAAAAGTCGAAGGAGTAGAACGATGGATGCAGAGTCAAAACCCGACGCCTGGGGCGCGCTGATCGAACCCACGACATTGAAGATCCAGCGGCTTCTGCCCGGTCCGGTCGAGCGCATCTGGGCGTATCTCACAGACAGCGAACTGCGCCGCAAGTGGCTCGCGGCAGGCGCGATGGAGATGAAGGTCGGCGCGCCCTTCGAGTTGATCTGGCGCAACGACGAACTAAACGACCCGCCCAGCGCGCGGCCGGCCGACTTCCCCGAAGAACACCGCATGCAGAGCCGGATCACCGAACTCGATCCGCCGCGCAAGCTCTCCATCGCCTGGAACAACAGCGGCGACGTCACCTTCGAACTGGAGCCCAGGGGCAAGGGCGTGCTGCTCACCGTGACCCATCGCCGTCTGCCCGACCGCTCGACCATGCTCAAGGTCAGCGCCGGCTGGCACATGCATCTCGATGTGCTCGTCGCCCGTGCCACCGGCAACGAGCCGGCGCCTTACTGGGAGGGTTGGAGCCGTCTGCACAAGGAATACGACCGGCGGCTTCCGGCCTGACGGTCGACGCGGACCCGCAACAAGTTTCGCAACCAACAGGAGGTTTGCCATGAAGACGAATGTCGTTTCGGCCCAGGACTGGGAAGCTGCGCGCCAGCAACTGCTGGTGAAGGAGAAGGCCATGACCCGCGCACGCGATGCGCTGGCCGCCGAGCGTCGGCGGATGCCGTGGATGGCCGTGGAGAAGTCGTACGCCTTCGACGGGCCGAAGGGCAGAGCGAGCCTGGTCGACTTGTTCGACGGCCGCCGTCAGCTGATCGTCTACCGCGCCTTCTTCGAGCCCGGCGTGCACGGCTGGCCCGAACAGGCCTGCCGCGGCTGCTCCATGGTGGCCGACCAGGTCGCCCACGTCGCCCATCTCAACGCTCGTGACACCACACTCGTCTTCGCCTCGCGCGCGCCGCAGGCCGACATCGCGCGGCTGAAGGCGCGCATGGGATGGCAGATGCCCTGGTACACCATCACCGACAGCTTCGACGCCGACTTCGGCGTCGGCGAGTGGCACGGGACCAACGCGTTCATCCGCGAGGGCGACAGGGTATTCCGCACCTACTTCATCAACAGTCGCGGCGACGAGGCGATGGGGAGCACCTGGAGCTATCTCGATATCACGGCGCTCGGGCGCCAGGAGGAGTGGGAAGACTCTCCCGAGGGCTATCCGCAGACCCCGCCCTACAAATGGTGGAACTGGCACGACAGCTACGTTCCCAACGCCGCGCCCGACAGGAAATGGGTCGAAGTGTCGGACGCCGGCGAGGCGGCCATGCGCGAACGCGCTGGCTAGAACATGTGCCAGATGGTTCGAGACGCGCACCGGCCAGCGCAACTGCGCTGCCCGGCGCGCTCCTCACCATGAGGTAGCGGAGCGTGTTGCCCGAGCAGCAACACGATCCTGGAGATTTGGAATGAACACCGACCTCATCCTGAGGAGCCGCGCGTGCTTCGCGCGGCGTCTCGAAGGATGGCAGCATACCGATGTATCGCGCGCGGCGGTCCGATCTGTCTACCTGCGGCCCACACCGCACGTCATTGCAGGGTAACAAAATGGGCAAAACCCATCCGGCCGGTGGTTCCGGCGCGATCGATCATGAAACCTGCCAGCCAGTTGCGATTGGCGCAGCCGATTTCCTGTACCTCGCAGCAGCGCCAACCTTCGCGATCATGGCGGTGCTGACGGCGCTTGGTGGCGGATCGTCGGATGCGTTGTGTGGCGCGTCGCCGCTGAGCGGAATGGTCCCGATGTATCTGCTCATGAGCGCCTTCCACTTGGCGCCGTGGCTGAAGCTGATCTCCCACCGGCGCAACGGAGGCCGCTGGTCCTGATCCGGCACTCGAGTTGCCCGTGGCGTCGTCGACGGGCCGGGGGAAGCGGCCTTGCCCGCAAAAAAGTTATCCGGCGCCTGTCGTCTTTGGCGATTCTCAATCGTCTTGAAGGGAGAGAGCCAAAACGGAGACTTGCAATGGACCCTTCCCGCTATCGTTGGGTGATTGTCGCGGCCGGCGGCGCCCTGGGCTGCGTGGCGATCGGTGCGATGTTCTCGCTGCCCGTCCTGCTTCAAGCCATCACACGCGATACCGGCTGGTCGGTCGCCGGCGTGTCGAGCGCGATGACCGCTGGTTTCCTTGCGATGGCATGCGCCAGCATGGTCTGGGGCACCCTGTCCGACCGGTGGGGACCGCTGCCGGTGGTACTGACGGGATCGATCGTGCTCGCGGCGAGCCTGGCGCTGGCAAGCCTGGCGACCTCGCTCGTCGCGTTCCAGTTCACCTTTGGCATTCTGGTCGGCGCCTCGATCGCCGCGATCTTTGCGCCGATGATGGCTACCGTCACCGGATGGTTCGATACCCATCGCAGCCTTGCCGTTTCGCTGGTCTCGGCCGGCATGGGCATAGCGCCCATGACCATGGCGCCGCTCGTGGCCTGGCTCGTCAGCATCCATGATTGGCGAACCACGATGCAAATCGTCGCCGGAATCGTCGCCGCTATCATGATCCCGGTATCGCTGCTGGTGCGGCGCCCGCCGGCGCTGGCTGCAGACAGCGCCGCAGCCCCGGAAAGTGGCGGGCCGCAGGCCGAGATGTCGGCGGGCGAGGCGGTGCGATCGCCTCAATTCATCATCCTGCTGCTGACGAATTTCTTCTGCTGCGCCACGCATTCCGGACCGATCATCCACACGGTGAGTTACGCGGTGAGTTGCGGCATCCCGCTGATCGCGGCGGTTTCCATCTACAGCCTCGAAGGTCTTGCGGGCCTGTTCGGCCGCATCGGGTTCGGCCTGCTCGGCGACAAACTGGGCGCCAAGCGCGTCCTCGTCGCGGGCCTGCTGGTCCAGGCCTTTGGCGCGCTGGCCTACGCCTTCGTTCGCGACCTCGGCGAATTCTACGCCGTGGCGGCGTTGTTCGGCTTTGTTTATGCCGGCACGATGCCGCTCTACGCGGCGATCGCGCGCGAGAATTTTCCGTTGAAAATCATGGGCACCGTGATCGGCGGCACGGCGATGGCGGGCAGTCTCGGCATGGCTGCGGGACCGGTGGCCGGCGGTTTGATCTACGACACCTTTGCCAGCTACACGTGGCTTTATGTCGGCTCCTGGGCCATGGGGCTTGGCGCGGTCCTGATCGCGATGACCTTCAAGCCGTTCCCCAAGCCAAATCCAAACGCACAGGCGACGCCGGTGCCGGCCGCAGCATAGCCGTCGTCTGGTCGCGGAGATGAGATCATGGAATACAAGGCCCGCTGTCATTGCGGACGCGTCCGCTTCTCGTTTCGCAGCCCCGAGATCAAGACCGGGTGTCGCTGCAACTGCTCGCTCTGTGTCCGCAGGGGCGCGGTGCTGTCGTCGAGCTACATTCCGGCCGCCGACTTCACCCCGCATCGCGAGCCCGACGACCTTGGCCTTTACCTCTGGAACGAGAAGGTATTGAACAACTATTTCTGCAAGGCCTGCGGGATCTTCACGTATATTGGCGACGGCGAGAACGCCAGGGATGGCTACCGGGTCAATCTCGGTTGCGTCGAGGGCCTTGATACGCTCGCGCTCGACGTCAGCATTATCGATGGCAGGACGTTGCCGGTGATCGACGAGTCCGGCTAAAGTGGAATCACGCAGCGTGTCGTGCCTTGGCGCGCACGATGCGAATCAAGGAAGGTGAGCCGCTTTCCTCCACCCCGACAAGAGCAGGACAACCGATGGCACGTGTGCGCTGTATCACCGAAATGGGCATGGGCGTCGACGTTCATGGCAAGGACGCCACCAAGGCCGCCAGGCGCGCGGTCTCCGACGCCATTCGCCATTCCAGCCTCGGCTTCTTCCGGATGGTGGGCAAGACATCCGCCGACATGTTCGTCGATGTCACCATCGGCGTGCCGAACCCTGATACGGTCGACACGGCTGCGGTCGCGAAGGAACTGCCGTACGGAACGGTGACCGTCACCGCGGTCAAGGGCGGGCTCGAGATTCCCGCCGAGAGCGGGAGCGATGCCATCATCATCGCCAACGCGGCGGTGGTTGTCAGCCTGGATGACGGCAAGGCCGGCTAGGCGTCGATCGGGGAGGAGTTCCTGACCGGGATATCGCCATGTCCGTTGTCGAACCATCGACCCATCCGCTCGATCGTCCGATCTGGAGCGCGCTGACGACCCGGCAGCGCGCGCTGGCGGAAGGCGGCGCGCGGGCGCTGCGCTACCCCGTCGCGGTCGCGCCCTTCGCGGACATGGTGGATATGTCCCCGGAGAGTTTTGCCGCACTCGGCGCGATGATGTCCGGATCCGAGATCGCCGTGCTGTTCACGCCCAATGCGGTGACCGCGCCCGCCGGTTTCGAGATTGTGCTTGCCGAAACGGGCGAGCAGATGACCGGAACGCCCGTGCAGAGCGCGATCGACGGCGTGGAAACCGTCACGCTTGGTGCCGATGATGTGCCCGCGATGATGGCGTTGACCGAACTCACAAGACCCGGCCCGTTCAGTGCGCGAACGCATGAACTGGGAACGTTTCTCGGAATCCGGATCGACGGCGAGCTGGTCGCGATGGCCGGCGAGCGAATGAAGCCCGCCAATTACACCGAGATGACGGCCGTCTGCGTGCATCCGGATCATCGTGGCCGCGGTTATGGCCAACTGCTGCTTGGCGCAATCTCAAGCCAGATCGTCGCGCGGGGAGAGGTTCCGTTTCTGCATGTCTTTTCCAGTAACGCCTCGGCGATCGCGCTGTATCGGCGGCAGGGAATGGAAATCCGGCGCAGCCTGCAGGTGACGGTGCTGCGGAAGAAGTGATCGGCCCGGCTCCTTCACTCCTGCCCGCCGCCGAAATAACCCGGCTTGCCCGTGGTCCACGTCTCGCCCCACAACTGCCCGCCGCCATCCACGGTCAGCGTCTCGCCGGTAATGAATTTTCCCGAGGGCGCGGCGAGGTAGACGCAGGCTTCGGCGATGTCCCAGGGCGAGCCCGCGCGCATCATCGGGTTGGAACGCGGGTAGGCGGCACGGGCCTGCGGCGTGTAGACGTTCCAGCCTTCGGTCTCGATCGCGCCGGGCGCCACGCAATTAACGCGGATGCCGAGCGGCGCCCATTCGACCGCGACGGCACGGGACAATCCGATCACGCCGGCGCGCGCCGCCACCGAATGCGCGATGCCATAGAGCCCGTGCGTGGTGACGACGACGATGTTGACGATGCTGCCGGGATGCTTGTGGTCGCGCCAGCGTTTTGCGGCGGCCTGCATCATATACCAGGTGCCGTTGAGATTGGTGTTGATGACCGTGTTCCAGCCCTTCACCGAGAAATCGATCGCGGCTTGCGGAAACTGTCCGCCGGCGCTGTTGACGAGGCCGTCGATGCGGCCATGCGCGCTCCAAAGCTTGTCGAACAGCGCGTCGACCGCCTCCGGCTCCCTGATATCGGCGACCTCGCCGGAGGCCTTGAGGCTGCGGCTCGCCAACTCGGCGACCAAGGTGTCGAGTTTGGCCTGGTTGCGCCCGACCACGACGACATGGGCGCCGCGCCGCGCCGATAGCCAGGCGATCGCGCGGCCGATGCCGCCGGCGCCGCCGGAGACGACCACCACCTGGTCCTTGAGCGCATCGGCTGCATAAACCGTCGGATGCACCGCAAGCTCCGCGTCGGTCAGGCCGGGCTTTGCGTCCGCTCGATCATCCATGTGTGGTGCCGGCCCTTGTCACGTCAGGCAGTCCCCGTACAGTAGCCGCGCGACCCAATCGAAGCAAAGAACGAGTTGTCATGTCCGAGCTGTCACGCTTCCCGATTACCGCGCGCTGGCCGGCAAAATATCCCGATCGGCTGCAGCTCTATTCGCTGCCGACGCCGAACGGCGTCAAGGTGTCGATCATGCTGGAGGAGATCGGGCTGGCTTACGAAGCGCATCTGGTCGATTTCAACAAGGACGACCAGAAGACGCCGGAGTTTTTGTGGCTGAACCCGAACGGCAAGATCCCGGCGATCCTCGATCCCAACGGACCCGGAGGTGCGCCGCTCGGCCTGTTCGAATCCGGCGCGATCCTGCAATATCTCGCGGAGAAGGCCGGCAAATTGCTGCCATCAGATGCGGCGCGCCGCTGGCAAACCATCCAGTGGGTGCACTTCCAGATGGGCGGGATCGGGCCGATGTTCGGCCAGGTCGGCTTCTTCCATAAATTCGCCGGCAAGGAGTTTGCCGACAAGCGGCCGCTCGAACGCTACGTGGCGGAGTCCAAACGCCTGCTGGGCGTCATGGAAACGCGTCTTGCCGGACGGCAATGGATCATGGACGACGACTACACGATCGCCGACGTCGCCTCGCTCGGCTGGGTGCGCAACCTGATCGGATTCTACGGCGCGCGCGAACTGGTCGGCTTCGATGATTTCGGCAATGTCTCGGCCTGGCTCGATCGCGGCCTGGCGCGGCCTGCGGTGCAACGCGGGCTGGAAATTCCGAAGCGGCCGTGAGGGCCCAGGCCTTTAGCGTTTCAGCAGTTCATAGACCACCGGATTGTCGGCGCAGGCGCCGAAGCCGCATTCCAGCAGGGTCGA
>JAUXWH010000075.1 GCA_030681365.1 Bradyrhizobium sp. | reverse complement strand
ACGCGTTCAAAATCACCGGTTCGGTGTTTTCACCGGGCACCACGATATCGGCGGCGATCGCATCCGAATTCGCCGAGAGCGACGGCTTGCATCAATCCGGCCTGATCCTGCTCGGCCTGTTGCTGTTCATATTGACTTTCTTCGTGCTGGCCGCGGCGCGGCTGATGCTGATGCGGCTGGAAAAGAAGGCGGGGAACTAGGATCATGAACCCGATTTACGCCAGCCGCCGCCGCTTCGACATCATCGTCAAGTTCCTCTGCCTGGGTGCCGCGATCTTTGGTGTCACCTGGCTCGGCCTGATCCTGTTCACGCTGTTCTACAACGGCTTCGCCGGGCTCAATCTGGCGATCTTCACCCAGAATACCCCGCCGCCGGGATCGACCGACGGCGGCCTGCTCAATGCCATCGTCGGCTCTATCATCATGACCGTGATCGGCGTCGGCATCGGCGCCCCGCTCGGCCTGATGGCCGGCACCTATCTGGCCGAATACGGCAGGAACGACCGGCTCACCTCGGTGATCCGCTTCATCAACGATATCCTGCTCAGCGCGCCCTCGATCATCATCGGCCTGTTCATCTACGGCGCCGTCGTGCTGCCGATGGGAGGATTCTCCGCCTTCGCCGGCAGCCTGGCGCTCGCCGTGATCGTGATCCCCGTGGTGGTGCGCACCACCGAGGACATGCTGCTGCTGGTGCCCAATCCATTGCGCGAGGCGGCCTCCGCGCTCGGCCTGCCGCGTTCGCTGGTGATCAAGCGCATCGCCTACCGCGCGGCGCGCGCCGGCCTCATCACCGGCGTGCTGCTGGCCACCGCCCGGGTGGCGGGCGAAACCGCGCCGCTGTTGTTCACCGCCCTCTCCAACCAGTTCTTCAGTCTCGACCTGAGCAACACGATGGCCAACCTGCCGGTCACCATCAACAACTTCGTGCAAAGTCCCTACGCCTACTGGAAGCAGCTCGCCTGGAGCGGAGCCCTGCTGATCACCCTGACCGTACTTGCCCTGAATATTGGCGCCCGCATTCTTGGCGCTGAGAGGACAGCAAAATGAACGAACTTTCTGTATCGATGAGTGCCGCAGGCGGACCCGTTCCCTCGGTGGTGTTGCCCGAAGCTCCGCCCAAGGTGACGGCGCGAGGCCTGAATTTCTACTACGGCGACAACCACGCGCTGAAGAACATCAACCTCACGCTTGGTACCCATCGCGTGACCGCCTTCATCGGCCCGTCCGGCTGCGGCAAATCCACCCTGCTGCGCATCTTCAACCGGATGTACGATCTCTACCCGGGCCAGCGCGCCACCGGCCAGCTGATGCTGGACTCCACCAACATCCTGGATCCCAAGCTCGACCTCAATCTGCTGCGGGCGCGGGTCGGCATGGTGTTCCAGAAGCCGACGCCGTTCCCGATGACGATCTATGAAAACATCGCGTTCGGGATCCGACTCTACGAGAAGATCTCGAAATCGGAAATGGACGGCCGGGTTGAAAAGGCGCTGCGCGGCGGCGCGCTGTGGAACGAGGTCAAGGACAAGCTGAACGCCTCGGGATTGAGTCTGTCCGGCGGCCAGCAGCAGCGGCTCTGCATCGCCCGCACCGTCGCGGTGCGGCCGGAGGTGATCCTGTTCGACGAGCCGTGCTCGGCGCTCGATCCGATTTCGACCGCCAAGATCGAGGAATTGATCTCGGAACTGGCGGAGGAGTACACGATCGCCATCGTCACCCACAATATGCAGCAGGCCGCGCGCGTCTCCGACAAGACCGCCTTCATGTATCTCGGCGAGTTGATCGAGTTCGACGACACCAACAAGATTTTCACCTCGCCGAGCGACCGGCGCACGCAAGATTACATCACCGGCCGGTTCGGCTGACGCGCATCGCAAGGAAAACGACAATGGGTACGGAACACACCGCAAAGGCGTTCGACAGCGATCTGCAGGAATTGACCCGGCTGGTCGCGGAGATGGGCGGTCTTGCCGAGCGCATGATCACCGATTCGGTCGACGCACTGGTCCGCAGGGATGTCGCGCTCGGCAAGCGCGTCGTCGCCTCCGACGTTGAAATCGACAGCCTGCAGCACATTATCGAGGAACGCGCGGTGCTCACCATCGCGCGGCGCCAGCCGATGGCAGTGGACCTGCGCGAGATCGTCGGCGCCATGCGGGTCGCCACCGATCTGGAGCGGATCGGCGATCTCGCCAAGAACATGGGCAAGCGGGTCGCGGCGCTGGAGAACGATTTCCAGCCGCTGAAGCTGATCCGCGGCCTCGAGCACATGACCGAGCTCGTGCGGAGCCAGGTCAAGTCCGTGCTCGACGCCTATGCGGCGCACGATCTGCCGGCGGCGATGGCGGTCTGGAAGGGCGACGAGGAAGTCGACGCCATCTGCACCTCGCTGTTTCGCGAGCTGCTGACCTACATGATGGAAGACCCGCGCAATATCTCGTTCTGCATCCATCTGATGTTCTGCGCCAAGAACATCGAACGGATCGGCGATCACGCCACCAATATCGCGGAAACCGTGTTCTACATGATCGAGGGTCAGCAGATGCTCGACAAGCGCCCGAAGGGCGACATGACGACGTTTGCGACCACGGTGCCCGGGAACTGAGAAAGCGGTTTCGAGCGGAGACCGGTTCGCGTGAAGAAAACGCGTCAAACCAACAAGAGGCTACGAATATGAGTGCGCGCATACTGGTGGTGGAAGACGAGGAAGCGCTCACCACGCTCTTGCGCTACAACCTCGATGCCGACGGCTACGACGTCGAGACCGTCGGGCGCGGCGATGACGCCGATACCAGGCTGAAGGAGCGGGTGCCGGACCTCGTCGTGCTGGACTGGATGTTGCCGGGCCTGTCCGGAATCGAACTGTGCCGCCGCCTGCGGGCGCGGCCGGAGACGCGGCAGCTGCCGATCATCATGCTGACCGCGCGCGGCGAGGAGAGCGAACGGGTGCGCGGGCTCGCCACCGGCGCCGACGACTACATCGTCAAGCCCTTTTCGGTGCCGGAATTGCTGGCGCGGGTGAAGGGCCTGTTGCGCCGCGCCAGCCCCGAGCGGCTGGCCACCATGCTGGCCTATGGCGATCTCGAACTCGACCGCGAGAAGCGCCGGGTCGCGCGCTCGGGTCGCCCGATCGATCTTGGTCCTACCGAATATCGCCTGCTGGAATTCTTCCTGGAGCATCCCGGCCGGGTGTTCAGCCGCGAGCAATTGCTCGACAGCGTCTGGGGCCGCGACATCTACATCGACGAGCGCACCGTCGACGTCCATATCGGCCGCCTGCGCAAACTGCTCAACCCCGGCGGCGAGCAGGACCCGATCCGCACCGTGCGCGGCGCGGGCTACGCGCTGGATGACCGGTTCGCGAAAGCGGCGGAGTAATCGCCCTGTGAACGTTCCCGGACGCTGCGCAGCGCGTAGCGGTGCGCTGCCGATCCGGGGTCCATGCATATGTTGGTAGTTGGGTCCCGGCTCAGCGGTGCATCGCAAGGGCGCTGCACCGCGTCCGGGACACGAAAGCCAGTTGGCGGTGTCAATTGTTCCACGCCATCATTGCGAGCTAACGGGTCGGCGCAAAGCGCCGCCCGATGACAGGCTCCGCGAAGCAATCCATCGCGCGGCATGGCATGAAGCTGGATTGCTTCGTCGCTGCCGCTCCTCGCGATGACGAATATTGCTTATCTCGTCGGCTTCGGCGGCTGCCGGCGGCGATCGCTCGCGGGCTGGTAGGCGATCCGCGAATGATGTGCGCAATAGGGCAGGCTCTGCAGCGCCCTGCCGCCGCAGAAGAAGAACTCCGAACTCGAGGGATCGCCGATCGGCCAGTGGCAGGTGGCTTCGTTGAGCTCCAGCAGCGAGAGCCGCTGGCCCATCGGCACCACATTGTCGTAGGCGATCGGATCCGGCTCCACCTCGACGTCGAAGGCGTGGGCCAGCGCGGTGTTGCCGCGCGACACCGGGCGCGACACCCGCATCATCTGCTGGGCGGGCCGTGCCTTGCGCTGCCGCGGCGCGGCCGAGGAGGAGGGACTCTTGGCGCGGCCGGAAAGGCCCAGCCGGTGGACCTTGCCGATTACCGCGTTGCGCGTCACATTTCCGAGTTCCGCGGCGATCTGGCTGGCGGAAAGTCCGCCTTCCCAGAGCTTCTTCAGTTGCTCGACGCGATCGTCGGACCAGGTCAATACCGTCATCGCACTCTTCCCTTCGCATCGCGCCGGCCAGCATGCGGACGGCGCCGCGATGTCAAATCTCAAAAATCCCTGCGGGCAGAATCCCTTAGCCCTCGCCGGGCGGAATAACCGCACCCGAACGTTTTACGCTGACAGCACTACGAGAGGATCAGAACCGCCGCACGAGATGTCGTACCCGACAGGCGAGAAGCTACAATATGGCGTGACTCTCGCGCAAGAGTCAGCATGGTTGCATCCACATGTTCCGTCGCCCACACCGGAATCCTACGGACGTTTTCCGGCCTTTGCGTGACCGGTTGACAGTTATCGCGCCGCGCCTAGAATGGTTCCCACGTGCCGCCCCGAAAAGGCGGCACGTTTTGTTTTCCGAGCTGGTTGTGGATGCGATTGCACCTTACGCACCATGGCGGGCTTCAACCCCAAGTGATCGCCATGTCCGACAGCGCCACCTCGCATCTGCTCCCGGTCTTCGCCCGGGTCGATCTCGGTTTCGAGCGCGGTGAAGGCGCCTGGCTGATATCGACCGACGGCGAACGCTATCTCGATTTCACCTCTGGCGTCGCGGTCAATGCGCTCGGCCATTGCCATCCGCATCTGGTCGCCGCATTGCAGGAGCAGGCCACCAAACTGTGGCACATGTCGAACCTGTTCAAGAGCCCGGATGGCGACAGGCTCGCCGCGCGGCTGTGCGAGCAGAGCTTTGCCGATTTCGTGTTCTTCTGTAATTCCGGCGCCGAAGCGATGGAATGCGCGATCAAGGTCGCGCGCCGCTATCACGCCGCCAAGGGGCAGCCCGAGCGTTTTCGTCTGGTCACCTTCGAAGGCGCGTTTCACGGCCGCACGCTGGGGACTTTGGCGGCGACCGGCTCGGCGAAATACCTCGAAGGTTTCGGACCGCCTCTGGACGGTTTCGACCAGGTCGCCCATGGCGATCTCGAAGCCGTCAAAAAGGCGATCGGTCCCAACACCGCCGGCATCCTGATCGAGCCGGTGCAGGGCGAGGGCGGCGTGCGCTCCGCGCCGAATTCGTTCTTCAAGGCGTTTCGCGAAATCTGCGACCAGCACGGCATGCTCCTGATCTTCGACGAAGTGCAGACCGGCATGGGCCGCACCGGCGACCTGTTCGCCTACAAGCGCCTGGGCGTCACGCCCGACATCATGTCGCTCGCAAAAGCGCTCGGCGGCGGCTTTCCGATCGGCGCGTGCCTCGCCACGGCGGAAGCCGCGTCCGGCATGACGCCGGGCTCGCACGGCTCGACCTTCGGCGGCAATCCGCTGGCGATATCAGCGGCCAATGCGGTGCTGGACGTGATGCTGAAGCCCGGCTTCTTCGACCACGTCCAGAAGATGTCGCTGCTGCTGAAACAGAAGCTGGCGTCGGTGGTCGACCGCTATCCGGCCGTGTTGTCCGAAGTGCGCGGCGAGGGCCTCCTGATCGGCGTCAAGGCCGTGGTGCCCTCGGGCGATCTGGTCAACGCGCTGCGCGAGCAGAAACTGCTGACGGTCGGGGCCGGCGACAATGTGGTGCGCTTCCTGGCGCCGTTGATCGTGAGCGAAGCCGAAATCGAGGAGTCCGTGCAGTGCCTGGAGCGCGCCTGCACGGCGTTGTCGGGCGGCCGGTTGCAGAAGGCGGCGGGGTGATGAGCAAGGCCCTGAACCACTTTCTCGACCTGAACGAGATTCCGACCAGGGAGCTGCGCAGCATCCTGACCGCCAGCGTCGCCATGAAGGCGAAGCTGAAGGCGCAGAACAAGCAGAACGCCAAGCCGGTCAAGCCGCTCGAAGGCAAGACGTTGGCGATGATCTTCGAAAAGCCCTCGACCCGCACCCGGGTGTCGTTCGATGTCGGCATGCGCCAGCTCGGCGGTGAATCGATCATGCTGACCGGCGCCGAAATGCAGCTCGGCCGCGGCGAGACCATCGCCGACACCGCGCGCGTGCTGTCGCGCTACGTCGACGCCATCATGATCCGCATCCTCAATCACGAGGCGCTGCTGGAGCTGGCCGCGCACGCCACCGTGCCCGTCATCAACGGGCTGACCCGGCGCTCGCATCCCTGTCAGGTGATGGCGGACCTGATGACGTTCGAGGAGCATCGCGGGCCGATCGAGGGCCGCACCGTGGCCTGGACCGGCGACGACAACAACGTGCTGGCGTCGTGGGCGCATGCGGCGGAGCGGTTCAAGTTCAACCTGCGCATCGCGACGCCGCCGGAGCTGGCGCC
>JAUXWH010000020.1 GCA_030681365.1 Bradyrhizobium sp. | reverse complement strand
GAGAAGGGCGCCTTCACCGGCGCTACCGAACGCCATCTGGGCAAGTTCGTCGAAGCCTCCGGCGGCACGCTGTTTCTCGACGAAGTCGGCGAATTGCCGTTGGCGGCGCAGGTCAAGCTGCTGCGCGCGCTGCAGGAAGGCACCGTCGAGGCTGTCGGCGGACGCAAGCCCGTCAAGGTCGACGTCCGCATCGTTTCGGCTACCAACCGCAAGCTGCTCGATCAGGTCAAGAACGGCAAGTTTCGCGAGGACCTGTTCTATCGCCTGCACGTGCTGCCGCTGACAATTCCTCCATTGCGGATGCGGCGCGAGGACATTCCGCATCTCTTGCGGCATTTCCTGGCGAGATTCTGCGCCGAGGAAAACCGCCTGATCACCGGCATCAGCGGCGAGGCGATGGCGCACCTGTCGCAACTGGAGTGGCCCGGCAATATTCGCCAGCTCGAGAACGCGGTCTATCGCGCCGTCGTCATGAGCGACCATGACCAACTCGGCCTCGCCGATTTCCCGATAAGCGCAGCGCAGCCGGTGTCCGCACCCGACCAGCATGCCGAGCCCCTGATCGTCGGTCCCGCCTTTCATTCAACCGTGCCCGCCATGGTTTCCGGTAATGAAATACCGATCGCTCCCCTGCCGTCGGCAGGCACGCTGGCGATGCTGACAAGCTCAGGCGAAATGCGGCCGCTCGAGGAAATGGAAAGCGAGATCATCCGGTTCGCGATCTCGCATTACCGCGGCCAGATGTCAGAGGTGGCGCGTCGGTTGAAAATCGGCCGCTCCACGCTCTATCGCAAACTCGATGACGCAGCCGTCGACGATCCGACATCCGGCGGCGCGGATGAGGCGAGCTGAACGCGGGGTTGGATTGTGGCGATCGGTGTCCGCAATGCAAAGCGTGTAGACGTCGCTTTTCCGGAACATTTGAACCGTTGCTTGGCGGTGACAGACAAACCGGAAAGAGCGTGGCAAAAGCCCGTAATCCGTTGCAAGTGGGGTGCTTTGAAGTCAGTTTGTCGTGAATTGCCCCGCGTGGCGCTGGCCGCATCAAGGGGGCGCATGTACCGTCAGCGTATGAATCGTTGCGTGCAGGCATAGCAACAACAGAGAGTTCCGGAACGCATTCAGAACCGAGCCTACAAGGCTGCTGAGTGTTGCTTCCGAACAACAGGGCCGGCGCTTTAGCGAAGCTGTACGGAGCGACAGCCGTACCGAAATATCAAGAACTGCCTCCATGCCGGAGCAGTTTCGCCCAAGGGGTGTGACGATGCGTGACTGTTCGAAGAGCCGTGCTGGATATGACCGCGTGCTGATGGCGGTTGCGGCGACCTTCCTCACGGTGTCCGCGACCGCGGCATTGGCGCAGGCCGGTCCGGCCCGCAGCAGCGCCGCGGACCTCGCAATCGACGCGGCGATCCCGCGTCCCGAACCTGCCAACGTGCCGCCGCCGACCGCCGCCGATTTCAAGCTGGACACCACCGCGACCTTGCCCGACGTGGCGAAGGCGACGGAGGAGCCCAAAACAACTGACAAGACGGCCGAGACGCCGACGGAGAAGGCAGCCGAGCCCAAACCTGCCGATGTCGTCACCGCGCCCGCCGCCGCGCCTCCGGCTGCGGCCACCGCAGCGCCGGCGCCCGAGCCGGTCAAGGCTGCGAGCGGCGTGCCGGCGGCAGACCAGCCCGTCGCCGACAAGATTCGTGAATTGATGGGTGCGAAAGCGTCGCGCCATTTCGATCGCAAGGGCGAACGGGCGGCCGTCGAGAAGTTTTATGCCGCGCGCGAATTTGCGCCGCTGTGGACGCAAGGCGGCACGCCGACAGCCCGCGCCAAGGGCGTCATCGCACGGCTCGGCGATGCCGCCGCCGAAGGCCTGGACGCGTCCGACTATCCGGTGCCGGATTTCACCGCGGCGGCAACGCCCGACGCGCTGGCGGAAGCCGAACTGAAACTGACCGCCAGCATGCTGGACTATGCACGCCAGGCGCAGAGCAGCCGGATGCACTGGTCGCAGGTCGCGGCCGACATCCTCTATCCCGAACATCCGACCGACCCCGCCGAAGTGCTGGCGAATGTGACCACGGCCAAGGACGCGTCGGCAGCACTCGAGGGCTACAATCCGCCGCACAAGCTCTACAAGGATTTGAAGGCCAAGCTTGCCGAACTGCGCGGTCAGGGCGAAGGTCCGGTGATGCAGATTGCGGAGGGCGTGCAGCTCGCCTTCAAGGCCGCCACCAAAAAACAGCCGGCCGTTACTCCGGAAGATCCGCGCGTGCCGCAACTGCGCGCCAAGCTCGGCATCACCGAAAACCCCGATGACACCAAATACGACGCCAAGGTCGCCGCAGCCGTGCGCAAGTTCCAGGCCGGTGTCAATCTCAAGCCGACCGGCGTGCTCGACGACAAGACCGTCAAGGCCATCAACAGCCCGAAGCGCGACCGCCAGATCGACACCGTGATCGTCAACATGGAGCGCCTGCGCTGGCTGCCGCGCCAGCTCGGCGCTCCGGCGCTCAACAATGCCTACGTGATCCTGAACGTTCCCGACTTCACGCTCAAGGTGATGCAGAACGGCGCGCCGGTCTGGACCACCCGGGTGGTGGTCGGAAAGCCGGGCAACCACGCCACGCCGATGCTGACCGAGACGATGAAGTTCATCACCGTCAATCCGACCTGGAACGTACCGCCCTCGATCATCCACAATGAATACCTGCCGGCCCTGCAGCAGGACCCCACCGTGCTGCAGCGGATGGGCCTCAAGCTTGAACGCGCGCGCGACGGCAGCATCCGCATTTCGCAGCCGCCCGGCGAATCCAACGCGCTTGGCCGCATCCGCTTCAACTTCCCGAACAAATTCCTGGTCTATCAGCATGACACCCCGGACAAGCATCTGTTCGCCAAGGAAGAGCGCGCCTTCAGCCATGGCTGCATGCGGGTTCAGAATCCGGATCAGTACGGCGCGGCTCTGCTCAACATCGTGTTGCCGAACGACAAATACACGCCCGAGAAAATCCGCAGCATGTATGGCCGCAGCGAGATGAACATCAATTTCCCGACGCCGGTCCCGGTTCACATCACCTATCAGACCGCATTCGTGGACGACGCCGGCAAGCTGCAATTGCGCCGGGACATCTACGGCCGCGACGCCAGGATGATGCCGCTGCTCAAGAACCCCGGAAACCGGGATCTGGAGAACGTCGTCGCCCACGCCAATCCGAGCTACGCCCGGCCGAACAGCGCGTCGTTGCCCTCCAACGTCGCCTTCAACAATGATTTCAGCTCCGGGCCGTCGTTCTTCGAGCGCCTGTTCGGCGGGCCGGCTACACCCCCCGCCCCCGTCGGGCGGCAGCAGCAACGCCGGGTGATCACCCGGTAAATATCGGCCGCTTCCGGTCGGGGTGGATTTCTAAGCGGAATCAGCGATCTCGCCAGACCGGCGGGGTCGCTTAACGTTAACCATTCTCCACCCGGACTTAGCCAGCGGGCACTTTTTCGCCACACTCGGGGGGTTAGGTTACCGCTGACTTGGGGGGTGGGATAAAACTCAAAACAACCCACCCGGCTTTAAGACTGCGTTAACGCTCTTTCGCCACATGGGGTAGCGGAAGGGTTCCTTGATCGGTCGTCCTCTGCTCTGGGTGGGCTCATACGTGCTGGCTGGTTTCGCACGCCAATTCAACTCGCTGTCATACGCCAAGGCCGGCTGTCACGCCGGCCTGACATGCTTGTTGTTGGTGGCGGGCGCCGGTGCCGTGCAGGACGCGACCGCGCTGAACGAAACCCGCACGCTGTCGTTCCACCACACCCATTCCGATGAAAATATCACCGTCACCTTCAAGCGCGACGGGCGCTACGATGAAGAGGCGCTGAAGAAACTCAATCACTTCCTCCGCGACTGGCGCAGCCAGGATCAGACTACGATGGACCGTCGCCTGTTCGACATCCTCTGGGAAGTATACCGCGACGTCGACGGCAAGAAGCCCATCAACATCATCTCCGCCTACCGTTCCCCCGCCACCAATTCGATGCTCCGCCGCCGCTCCTCGGGAGTGGCCCGCAACAGCCAGCATGTGCTCGGCCACGCCATCGATTTCTTCATCCCGGAAGTCCCGCTCGAGCACATCCGCGCCGCCGGGCTGCGGCAGCAGCGCGGCGGCGTCGGGTTCTATCCGACCTCCGGATCGCCTTTCGTTCATCTCGACACCGGCAGCGTCCGTCACTGGCCGCGCATGAACCACGACCAGCTGGCCAGGGTATTCCCCGACGGCCGAACCGTGCATGTTCCCTCGGACGGCAAACCGCTCAAGGGCTACGAGTTGGCGCTTGCCGACCTCGAAAAGCGCGGAGCCGGCGGCGAGGTATCGGGCAAGGGCAAGCCCGGACTGTTCGCCGCCTTGTTCGGAATCAAGTCGAACAACGAGGAAGACGAAGGCGCCAGCGCTCCCGCCCCCGCCGCTCGCGGAAAGCCTTCCCCGGCAAGCGTGATGGCCTCGGCCGCTCCCGCCAAATCCACCGAGCCGGTTCCGATGCCCCGCGCAAAGCCCATTGGTTCGACGTTCCAGCTGGCCTCGGCCGACGCCCGGATTCCGCAGCCCGCAAAACCGAAGCAGGCGGTGCCGGCTGACAAGGCCGAAGACAAGCCGCAGACGCCCGCCGACATCATCAATGCCCGCGGCTTCTGGGACGCCGCGCCGAAACAGGCCACTGCGGCGCAGATCGCCGCCGTCAGCGCCCGCAACGCCGTCAATTCAGCCGATCCGCAAGCGACCGCCAGCGTCACCGAAGCCTTCAAGAGGGCGCTGGCCTACGCGCCGGCGGCCTCCTCGCCGGTCGACCGCGCCAATATCGTCGCAGCCAGCGCGCCAATCCCGCGCAGCGCCCGCCCCGCCCGCAACCCGCTGGTCGCCCCGACGATCGATACGGTGGTCGCCAAGGGGCCGCAGGATCGGCCGAGCGTAATTGCGACCGCGACGCGAATTGCCGCCGCCAGGGGCAACGATGTCTGGATGCGGATCATGATCCTGGCGCCAAGCGCCAGCACGTCGATGTCGGCGACCGTGCTCGGCGATTCCGACATGACCATGCTGCGCACCCATTTCGTCAAGCCGCAGGCCATCATCGCGATGAGCTTCTCGGAAGATCCGCAGCCGGGAATGATCTGCGACCGCTTTACCGGATCGGCCACCGCCAGGCTGGCGACACAGCCGTTCGTGATGCAGACCGCCGCGCTGCGCTGATTCAGATCGTCATTGCCGGGCTAAAGCGCGAAGCGCGTCTCGCACCAGTTGACCCGGCAATCCATCTGCTTCTCAAGAATGTTTTTTGAAGATTGATGGATACGCGGGTCAGGCCCGCGTATGACACCGTCATCTTCATAGCATTCCCAGTGCCTGCAGATAGGTTTCCAGGATGGTTTCCTCTTCCGCCCGCTCGTTGGCGTCCTGCTTGCGCATGCGCACGATGGTGCGCAGCGCCTTGACGTCGAAGCCGTTGCCCTTGGCCTCGGCATAGACGTCGCGGATATCGTCGGCGATGGTCTTCTTTTCTTCTTCCAGCCGCTCAATGCGCTCGATGATGGCCTTGAGCTGGTCTTTCGCGAATTTTGTCGCGGGCTCGTCCTGGACGGCAGCGGCTGGGGTGGCCATCGGATACTCCTGAATGAACTGATGTTGAGGTGTGAGCAGAGCGCCGCACGCTTGCCACGCACCGCATTCCGGATTGACCCTCAAGAGTGCGGCGCCCTGCGTCAAGGCAACATCGCGCTCATCCACAGCGCGCCCACAGGAGAAAGACCGTATTCGAAGTTCGTTATGCCCGGGCTTGTCCCGGGCATGACGGCGAATGGAACGAGGACAGGGTGCCAGGAACGAGATCAGTGCCCGCTATGGCTCTTTTTCATCGCCGCGAGTTGCTCCGGCGTGGCGGGGGCCTGATGGGTCGACTTCCAGGTTTCATAGGGCATGCCGTAGACTGCCTCGCGACTCTCGTCCCTGGTCATGGCGGCGCCCCTGGCGTCGGCTTCTTCCTTCAGCCAGTTGGACAGGCAGTTGCGGCAGAAACCCGCCAGATTCATCAGGTCGATGTTCTGCACGTCGGTGCGGGAGCGCAGGTGCTCGACGAGACGCCGGAAGGCCGCCGCTTCAAGTTCCGTTCTGGTTTTGTCGTCGAGTGCCATGGCCGCCGTCTCTTTCCCAAGGTGATCGTGCTATTAAATGGGCGTTGTCACAGATTTTACCATATCGCAGCGCAAACAGGGAGCTTGAGGCGGGATTTCGGCCCTATTGCCCAAAATAGCCGCGGCGGCATTGACAGCTGCCGATGGCCTACGCGAAATCATCAAGGAACTGATATAGCTTCGCTAAATGACCGCAAGCGATTCCCACCGTCACCATTCCCTAGCCGCTCGCCTGACCGCCGGTTTGATCCCGGCGCTGGTGCTTGCGGTGACATGCCTGTGGAACAGTTCCGCCGCGGCGGACTTTCGTCTGTGCAACAATACCTCCAGCCGGGTCGGCATTGCGCTCGGCTACAAGGATGCCGAGGGCTGGACCACCGAAGGCTGGTGGAATGTATCCTCGCGAAGCTGCGAAACCCTGCTGCGCGGCACGCTTGTCGCACGGTTCTATTATATCTACGCGCTGGACTACGACCGCGGCGGCGAGTGGTCGGGACAGGCCTTCATGTGTTCGCGCGACAAGGAATTCACCATCAAGGGCACCGAAAATTGCCTGGCGCGCGGATTTGACCGCACCGGCTTCTTCGAGGTCGATACCGGCGAGCAGCGCGCCTGGACCGTGCAACTGACCGAATCCAACGAAACCCCTTCGCAGCGCTTGCCGGGGATGCCGGGACCGGTTGGCCCCGGCGGCCCCGGTGGTTTTCAAGGCATACCGAGCGCACCGGGCGGGCCGCCTCCGGCCGCGCCTGGTCTGCCGCCGATGCCTGGAAGCAAACAATGAGACGCCTTCGCCGCATCAAGATCCTCGCCACGCTTGGCCCCGCTTCTTCCGACAGCGCGATGATCCGCAAGCTGTTCGAGGCCGGCGCCGACCTGTTCCGCATCAATATGAGCCATACCTCGCACGACACCATGCGCGAGCTGGTCAAGACCATCCGCAATGTCGAGAGCAGCTACGGCCGCCCGATCGGCATTCTGGTCGACCTGCAGGGTCCGAAGCTTCGCCTGGGATCGTTCGCCGAGGGTGCGATCCAGCTCAAGAACGGCGAAAGCTTCGTGCTCGATTCCGACAAGGCGCCGGGCGACAACACCCGCGTCCAGCTTCCGCATCCGGAAATTCTGGCAGCGCTGCGGCCGGGCCACGCGCTGCTGCTCGATGACGGCAAGGTGCGGCTGATCGCCGAAGAAACCTCGCCGGAGCGCGCCGTCACCCGCGTCGTGATCGGCGGCCGGATGTCGGACCGCAAGGGCGTCAGCCTGCCCGACACCGACCTGCCGGTCTCGGCGATGACGCCGAAGGATCGCGCCGACCTCGACGCCGCATTGGTGACCGGAATCGACTGGGTCGCGCTGTCCTTCGTGCAGCGCGCCGAGGACGTCCTCGAGGCCAAGAAGATGATTCGCGGCCGCGCCGCCGTGATGGCCAAGATCGAAAAGCCGCAGGCGATCGACCGGCTGCCGGAGATCATCGAGGTCTCCGACGCGCTGATGGTGGCGCGCGGCGATCTCGGCGTCGAACTGCCGCTGGAGCGGGTGCCGAGCCTGCAGAAACAGATGACCCGGTTGGCGCGACGCGCCGGCAAACCGGTGGTGGTCGCAACGCAAATGCTGGAATCGATGATCCAGGCCCCGGTGCCGACCCGCGCCGAGGTCTCCGACGTCGCCACCGCCGTCTATGAAGGCGCCGACGCCATCATGCTGTCG
>JAUXWH010000006.1 GCA_030681365.1 Bradyrhizobium sp. | reverse complement strand
CAGCGCGCTGTACCACAAATGGTGGAACGGCTCGGCCTGGGGTCCCTCGCTCACCGGCTACGAGAACATGGGCGGCATCTGCACGTCGAAGCCCCGCGTCACGGCGTGGGGGCCGAACCGGCTCGACGTGTTCGTGACCGGCACCGACAGCGCGCTGTACCACAAATGGTGGAACGGCTCGGCCTGGGGTCCCTCGCTCACCGGCTACGAAAACATGGGAGGCGTCATCTCCGCCTTCCGTACCGAACAAGCCGAACTCCGGCGGCACGCCGCATGACGATGCGCGGCGTGCCGTGGACTTCCAAATAGGATTCAGCGCTGCAACCGTGCCAGCAGGCTCGACGTATCCCAACGCTTGCCGCCCATCTTCTCGACTTCCGCATAGAACTCGTTGACCAGCGCGGTGACCGGAAGGCTGGCGCCGTTGCGCCGCGATTCCGCGAGACAGATCATGAGATCCTTGCGCATCCATTCCACGGCAAAACCGAAATCGAACTTGCCGTCGTTCATGGTCTTGTAGCGGTTCTCCATCTGCCAGGATTGCGCGGCCCCCTTCGAGATCGTCTCGATCACGGCCGTCACGTCGAGCCCGGCTTTCTTTGCAAAATGAATGCCTTCCGAAAGACCCTCGACCAGTCCGGCGATGCAGATCTGGTTGACCATCTTGGTCAGTTGTCCCGAGCCCGCGGGCCCGAGCAGCTTGCACATCCGCGCATAGGCCGCGATCACGGGCTCGGCGCCGGCATATGCGTCGGCGGCACCGCCGCACATCACCGTCAGCACGCCGTTTTCCGCGCCGGCCTGGCCGCCGGACACTGGAGCGTCGATGAACTTGAAGCCCGCCTTGGTGGCGGCGGCGTCGAGTTCGCGCGCGACTTCGGCTGAGGCCGTGGTGTGGTCGACGAAGGTCGCCCCTTTCTTCATGCCGGCAAAGGCACCATCGGCACCGATCGTGACGGCACGCAGGTCGTTGTCGTTGCCGACGCAGCACATGACGAAATCCTGGCCCTCGGCGGCGGCTTTTGGCGTTGACGCCGTCTTGCCGCCGAATTTCTCGGCCCATGCCTTGGCCTTGGCCGGCGTCCGGTTGAAGACCGTCACCTCGTGGCCGCCCTTGGCGACCAGATGTCCTGCCATGGGGTAACCCATGACGCCGAGACCGAGAAAAGCGACTTTAGCCATATGAGCGACCCTGGGTTTTTGCCGGCATTGGATCCGCCGGACGGTGTTCTGAAGAGCGAGGGGAGGCCGGTTCGTTTCTGGAACTGGCCCCATGGGGATGAGGAAGCGCACAATAAACCCTGCAGCATGGAGGGCAACCACCTCCGTTTGGTGTGCCGGCCGGGTTTTGTGCTAGGATTGCCATTCCAAACAATGGCCTCCAGCCAGGGCCAGAAAAAAAGGGAGTGTATCGCATGGGCATGAGCGTGGGCGTGCTTGATCATTTCAACATCCGGACCCGGAAGCTCGCCGACACGGTCCGGTTCTACGAGGATATTCTGGGCCTCGAAAAGGGTGCCCGGCCAAACTTTGCCTTCCCGGGAGCCTGGATGTACAGCGAGGGCAAGGCAGTAGTTCATCTGGTCGATATTTCCAGCACTGACGAGGGCCAAAAGCCCGATTCCGGCGTGGTTCATCACGTCGCCTTCGCCAGCCGGGGCTTTGCCGATATGCAGCAGCGGCTGGAATCCAGGGGGTTCAAATACGAATCCCGGCAGGTTCCCGGCGGCGATCTCTGGCAGATCTTCGTCGATGACCCCAACGGCGTCATGATTGAACTGAACTATGAGGCCGCCAAAGAGGAGGGTGTCGCCGCAGCCCCCGCTGAGACCCGGGAAGATATCGGAGCGAGGTAGCCTTTTGAGCCGGACCGCTCTATGGGTCGCATCCTGAACATGACGTAGCGTTTCGGCAGACTGCTTTCGCGCCGGGTGGTTGCGTCAGGACAAAGAATCGAGCTCGGCTCTGAGGCAATCAGAGCCCATAAGGCTCCAGGAGATGCGCCGTGAGTGTCACGCAGCAACAGGTTCTCGATGTGCTGGGCAAGGTGAAATCGCCTGATGGCGTCGCCTTGATCCACGCCAATGTGCTGTCGTCGGTCACCGTAAACGACGGCAAGGTGTTCTTCTCGATCAATGTCGACGCCGCGGAAGCGCGCGCCTGGGAAAGCGTTCGGGCCGCGGCCGAGGCCGCGGTACGCGCCATTCCCGGCGTCACTACCGCCATGATCGCGCTGACCGCCGAACGCAAACCGGGTTCCCCGGCAGCAGCGCCGCCGGCGGCTTCGCATCGCCATTCGCACGGCGTGCAGCCGGTCTCGGCGCATCGGCCGCCGCAAAGTCCGGCCTCGCCGATGTCGAAGCAGTCGGAGATACCCGGCATTGCCGCTGTGATCGCCGTGGCCTCCGGCAAGGGCGGTGTCGGCAAATCGACCACGGCGCTCAATCTGGCCTTGGGTCTGCGCGATCTCGGTTTGCGGGTCGGCCTGCTCGATGCCGATATCTACGGTCCTTCGGTGCCGCGGCTGACCGGCATTCACGAGAAACCGCAGCTGGACGACAACAGGAAGATGATTCCGATCCAGCGTTTCGGCCTTGCCATCATGTCGATCGGCTTTCTGGTCGAGGAGGAGACCGCGATGATCTGGCGCGGGCCGATGGTGATGTCGGCCATCACCCAGATGCTACGCGACGTCGCCTGGGGTACCCTCGATGTTCTCGTCGTCGACATGCCGCCCGGCACCGGCGACGCGCAGCTCACGCTGGCGCAGAATGTGCCGCTGCGGGGCGCGGTGATTATCTCGACGCCGCAGGATCTTTCGCTGATCGATGCGCGGCGGGGGCTGGCGATGTTCAAGAAGGTCAACGTCCCGGTGCTCGGCATTGTCGAGAACATGAGCTATTTCCAGTGTCCGGAATGCGGCACCCGATCCGATATCTTCGGGCACGGCGGCGCGCGGCTGGAGGCGGAACGGCTCGGCGTGCCGTTCCTGGGCGAAATCCCGCTGCACATGTCGATTCGCGCCACCTCGGATTCGGGAACTCCCGTGGTCGACAGCGAGCCGGACGGACCCCATGCGTCGATCTATCGCGCCATTGGCGCCAAGGTCCGCGACCAGCTCCAGGGCGTTATCGCCGCCGCCTGAGCCCGATTTTCGCTGGAATATGCGACTTTCGTTTATTCAGTGCTGACATGCCGTTGTCGTGTTTTCCGAACGCAAATTTCCGTGTTAAAGCGCCCCCGCCAGAGCGCCTTCAGCGGATGCAGATACCGCTTCGCCGAATTTGCCGCTCCAGGAAATCTGGGAAGAAAAGCCCCAACAAGGAGATGCCTGAATGAAGCGTCGTGATTTTTTGAAAGTTTCCGCGGCCGGTGCCGCCGCCACCGCCATAGCCTCGCCGGCGATCGCGCAATCCTCGCCCGAGATCAAGTGGCGCATGACTTCGAGCTTCCCGAAGTCGCTCGATACGATCTACGGCGGCGCTGACTATTTCGTGAAACAGGTTGCGGAAATGACCGACAACAAGTTTCAAATTCAGCTGTTCGCGGCGGGCGAGATCGTCCCGGGCCTGCAGGCGCTGGACGCGACCTCCAACGCCACGGTCGAGATGAGCCATACGGTCTCGTATTATTACGTCGGCAAGGATCCGACCTTCGCGATCTTCGCCTCCGTGCCGTTCGGCCTCAATGCGCGCCAGCAGAACTCCTGGCTCTCCCAGGGCGGCGGCAACGAACTCGCCAACGAGCTTTTCAAGAAGCATAATGTGATCGGTTTTCCCTGCGGCAATACCGGCACCCAGATGGGCGGCTGGTTCCGCAAGGAAATCAAGACCGTTGCGGATCTCTCCGGCCTGAAGATGCGGATCGGCGGCATTGCCGGTCAGGTGCTGCAGAAGGTCGGCGTCGTGCCGCAGCAGATCGCCGGTGGTGATATCTATCCCACGCTCGAAAAGGGCACCATCGACGCCGCCGAATGGGTCGGGCCGTATGATGACGAGAAGCTCGGATTCCAGAAGGTCGCCAAGTATTACTACTATCCCGGCTTCTGGGAAGGCGGTCCGACCGTTCACGCCTTCTGCAATCTGGAGAAGTGGAATTCGCTGCCGAAGAACTACCAGGCAGTGATCACCAATGCGACCGCGAACGCCAATAGCTGGATGGCGGCGCGCTACGACATGCAGAACCCGGCAGCGTTGAAGCGGCTGGTTGCCGGCGGCACCCAGCTTCGTCCCTTCACCAACGAGGTGCTGGAAGCCTGTCTGAAGGCAACCAACGAATTGTGGGCCGAACTCTCCGCCAAGAATGCCGACTTCAAGAAGTCGATCGATGCGATGCAGGCCTACCGGTCCGATCAGTATCTGTGGTGGCAGGTCGCCGAATACACCTACGACAGCTTCATGATCCGCTCGCGTACGCGCGGTTGATCGCACCACCTTCGATCCGAACAGTTACGTCTTAAGTCGTAGCCAGTAGCCCGGTCTCCGTGAGGAGGCCGGGCTATTTTCATGACGCCAGCCAAGTTCGGCATGGATATCCGGAGCCGGATGTTCCATGCTGATTCCAAGCCTCGACAAGAAGGCCACGGACACAAGCACAGACAGGGAGGAGTTAATCAATGAAGCGACGAGACTTTATCAAGGTCACCGGGGCAGGCGTTGTGGGTGCCGCGGTCATGGCCGCGCCGGCGATCGCGCAGTCGACGCCCGAAATCAAATGGCGCATGGCGGCGAGCTGGCCGAAATCGCTCGATACGCTGTTCGGCGGCGCGGAGATGATGTGCAAGATGGTGGCCGAGGCCACCGACAACAAATTCCAGATTCAGCTGTTTGCCGCGGGCGAAATCGTTCCCGGCCTGCAAGTGCTCGACGCCGTACAGAACGGTACCGTCGAATGCGGGCATACGGCGTCGTATTATTACTTCGGCAAGGATCCGACCTTCACCTTCGGCTCGGCGGTGCCTTTCGGCCCCAACCAGCGCATCAACCAGGCCTGGTACATGCTGGGCGGCGGCAAGGAACTGTTGAACGATTTCTACAAGGGCTTCAACGTGCACTCGCTGCTCGCCGGCAATACCGGTTGCCAGATGGGGGGCTGGTTTCGCAAGGAGATCAAGACGGTCGACGATCTCAAGGGCCTCAAGTTCCGGATCGGCGGTTTTGCCGGCCGCGTGCTGCAGAAACTGGGCGCCGTGCCGCAGCAGATCGCCGGCGGCGACATCTATCCCGCGCTGGAAAAAGGCACCATCGACGGCGCCGAATGGGTAGGGCCCTATGACGACGAGAAGCTCGGCTTCTACAAGGTCGCGCCGAACTACTACTTTCCCGGCTGGTGGGAAGGCGGCCCGATGCTGCTGGCTTACGTCAACCTCGACAAATGGAATGCGCTGCCGAAGCATTATCAGAGCGTCCTCGAGCAGGCCGGCCATTTCGCCAACAGCTGGATGATGTCGAAATACGATCAGGGCAATCCGGCGGCGCTGCGCCGCTTGCTCGCGGGCGGCACCAAGCTGCATGCCTTCCCGCCGGCCGTCATGGAAGCCTGCCTCAAGGCTGCGCGGGAATTGCACGCTGAAACGGCCGCGGCCAATCCCAACTTCAAGAAGGTGCTGGAATCGCTGACCGCCTTTTCGAACAACGGCTACCAGTGGTTCCAGGTCGCGGAAGTCGGTTACGACAACTTCATGGCGCGTCACTCCAGGGGTTGATCGGCGGCTGACCATCAGACGAACGAAAACCCCGGAGCTTTCGCTCCGGGGTTTTTTGGTGTCGGCAGTGGCTACTGCTTTGGCGGCCCGAAGTCCAGCGGCGGCAATTCCATCAGCGGAACCTCGATCTGGATCGTGTTCGGATCGATCGTCGATGCGGCGCCCTTGTAGTGCATCACCATCTGGGGGAACAGAATTACCAGCCCGACCATGATGCACTGGATCACCACGAACGGCACCGCGCCCCAGTAGATCTGGCCCGTGGTGACGGGATCCATGCGCTTGCCGGTGATCCGATCGATATAGGATTCTCTCGGCGCAACCGAGCGCAGGTAGAACAGCGCAAATCCGAACGGCGGATGCATGAACGAGGTCTGCATGTTGACGCCGAGGATCACGCCGAACCAGATCAGGTCGATTCCCAGTTTTTCGGCGGCCGGCCCCAGCAGCGGGATGATGATGAACGCCAGTTCGAAGAAATCCAGGAAGAACGCCAGAATGAACACCAGCGCGTTGACGAAGATGAGGAAGCCGACCTGTCCGCCGGGCAGCGAGGTCAGCAGATGTTCCACCCAGACATGGCCGCTCACGCCGTAGAAAGTCAGCGAGAACACGCGGGCGCCGATCAGGATGAAGATGACGAAAGCCGACAGCTTGGCGGTCGATTCGGTCGCCTGCCGGATCAGGTCCCAGCTCAGCCGGCGCTTGGCGGCGCCGAGCAGCAGTGCTCCGGTGGCGCCCATGGCGCCGCCCTCGGTCGGCGTCGCGATGCCGATGAAAATGGTGCCGAGCACCAGGAAGATCAGGAACAGCGGCGGCACCATCACGAACGTGGTCTGCTGGGCCATGGCCGACAGGAAGCGGTATCCCGTCAACTTGTCGAGGACCCAGTTCAGCACCGCCACGAAGAACGCGAACAGGATGCCGAAGAACATGCTCAGCACGACGAAGTCCGCGCCGGTCGTGGTCGAGCCCCGCATCGCCAGCCAGGCGAAGGCCACGCTGGCGACGGTGAGTATCCCCAGCGAGGTCAGGCCGCGGCTGCCGTTCTTCTCGCGGAAGCCGATCGCTTCGGGCGGCAGTCCGGGTGTCGCCTTGGGAAAGATCATCGAGACGAGGAATGCGTAACTCGCATAGAGCGCGCCGAGCACCAGTCCCGGAATGAACGCGCCTTCGTACATGTCGCCGACCGACCTGCCGAGCTGATCGGCCATCACGATCAGCACCAGGGAGGGCGGAATGATCTGCGCAAGCGTGCCCGAAGCGGCGATCACGCCCGATGCCACGCGCCGGTCATAGCCATAGCGGAGCATGATCGGCAGCGAGATCAGGCCCATCGAAATCACGGAAGCCGCGACGACGCCCGTGGTGGCGGCGAGCAGGGCGCCGACGAAGATCACTGCATAAGCGAGCCCGCCACGGACGGTGCCGAACAACTGCCCGAGGGTGTCGAGCAGATCCTCCGCCATGCCGGATCGTTCGAGGATCAGTCCCATGAACGTGAAGAAGGGAATCGCCAGCAGCGTGTCGTTGCTCATCACGCCGTAGACGCGTTCGGGAAGCGCCTGCAGGAAGTCCGGCCGGAACTCGCCGAGTTCGATGCCGATGAAAGCGAAGATCAGGCCCACCGCGCCGAGGGAGAAAGCCGCCGGATAGCCCAGCAGCAGGAACACGACCAATGACACGAACATGATCGGTGCCATGTTCTCGATAATAAAAGCTGACATCTGGATTCCCCTGCTACCCCGTCTTGCGGTCAGCGTTTTTCGATCGCTTCGATGAGATGCTCGACCTCGGCCTCGAGAGCGTGCACCTGGGTTGCATGTGGATCCGGAATCAAGCCGCGCATCACGGCAATTCGCTTGATCAGCTCGGATATGCCCTGCATCAGCAGCAGGATGAATCCGACGATGATCAGCGACTTGGCGGGCCATTGCGGCAGGCCGCCCGCGTTGCTCGATTGTTCGTTGACCTCCACCGAGCGCATGAAGAAGGGGCCGCCGGTGATGATCATGATGATGCACAGCGGAATCAGGAAGAATGCATGACCGACGACGTCGATCCAGTTCCGCACCTTCTTCTTCATCAGATTGCTGATGATGTCGATCCGGATGTGCTCGTTATCGAGCAGGGTCCACGGCGCGCAGAACAGGAACACGATGCTGAACAGCAGCCATTGCAGCTCGAGCCAGGAATTCGATGACATGTCGAAGGATTTTCGGATGATCGCGTTGACCGTGGCGACGGCCACCGCCACCATGATCAGCCATGCCAGGCGCTTGCCCACCCATTTGGTGAACGCGTCGATTCCCCGGCTCAGTTTCAAGAGCGATTGCAACGAAAGCCCCTCCCGGTTGCGCCTCTGCCGACTTGATCGCACCGGTCAGGTGCGGCGGCTTATCCAGCACGGTTTTGTTGTTTGCAGCGATTGCAGCGGTCGTTTCCCTTATGCGCCTTTGCCGTCTTGACCGCGCGGAACGTGAGCGCAGTGGCCTATCCGGCCGTGCAGGCATGAAGCTGGCCGCACCATTTCAGCGCGGCGCGGCAGCGTCAATTGGAAAAATGGCATCCTGGAGGGGCAGACGAGCCCACGGTGCGGCACCCCGGTAATTCATCCGCCGGTGACGCTCATATGCCGGCTGACGCTCGGGCGGTTGTGCCGGCGATCGATAATGAAGTCATGACCCTTGGGTTTCAGGCCGATGGCGCGGTCGATCGCGGCGGAGAGCAGGTCGTTGTCCGCGGAGGCGCGCAGCGGCTTGCGCAAATCGGAGGCATCTTCGTGGCCGAGGCAGGTATGCAGCGTGCCGGTACAGGTGATGCGCACGCGGTTGCATGCTTCGCAGAAGTTGTGGGTCATCGGCGTGATGAAGCCGAGCTTGCCGCCGGTTTCGGCGACGCTGACATAGCGGGCAGGGCCGCCGGTGTCATCAGGCAGATCGCTCAGCGTGAATTGCTGGGCCAGACGCGCGCGCAACAGCGACAGCGGTACGTACTGATCGATGCGGCCTTCGCCGATGTCGCCCATCGGCATCACCTCGATCAGCGTCAGCGCCATGCCCTTGCCGTGCGCCCATTGCATCAGCGAGGGGATTTCCTCCTCATTGAGATTCTTCAGCGCCACCGCGTTGATCTTGACGGCAATGCCCGCCGCGCGCGCGGCCTCGATGCCGGCCAGCACCTTGTCGAGGTCGCCCCAGCGGGTGATGGCCTTGAACTTCGCGGGATCCAGCGTGTCCAGTGAAACATTGATCCGGCGTACCCCGCAGTCGCGCAATTCGGAGGCAAAGCGCGCCAGCTGGGAGCCGTTGGTGGTCAGCGTCAGCTCGTTGAGCGCGCCAGAGTCGAGGTGGCGCGACAGCGAGCGCACCAGCGACATCACGTTGCGCCGGACCAGCGGCTCGCCGCCGGTCAGCCGCAGCTTTTTCACACCCTTGGCAATGAAGGCCGTGCACAGCCGGTCGAGTTCTTCCAGCGAGAGCAGGTCGGCCTTGGGCAGGAACGTCATGTCTTCCGACATGCAATAGAAGCAGCGCAGATCACAGCGATCGGTGACCGATACCCGCAAATAGCTGATGGTCCGGCCGAAGGGGTCGGTCATGGGACGCGACAGCGACGCCAGGGAACTGGTTCCAGTCATTCAGATGCGCCTTTTCGGTAGCCGCCGCGAGAGGGCGCTACCCCCGCAATCTAGGCACGTTGCGATAGCAGTACAATCCGCAACCTGTTCAGGTGCAGCGCACGCGGTCAGCGAGCGGCTGGCGGGGGCGGGAATGGGGATGCCGTGGTCGGTGGCGGAAAGGGCGATGCCGCGGGCGCGGCCGCTGCCACGGGTTTGGGCTGTTTCGGCTTGGGCGGCCGCTTGCGTGCCGGCTTCGGCGGCGGCCCCGCGGGCTGCAGTTCCGCGACCACCGGATTGGGATCAATCGTGGTCGACGCCGGCGTCGAGAAATCGCCGGGGATATTGATGACCTGGACCGGGACGGTGACCGGCAGGAACTTGTCCATGTTGTAGGTGACGGTGAAGCCCCCATCGACCGCGGGAACCGCGACGGAGCAGGGCGTCTTGCAGCCCGGTCCCACCGAGGTTTTGGCGTCGGCACCCGACGGAATCGAGTCGAGCTGGACCTGGACGGTGGGCGGCGCCGGCTTGAAGGAGTCCAGCGAAAAGGAGGAGGGCAACGAGGAACACCCGGCCAGGCTGGCCCCGGCCACCGCAATCACGACGATACGACGCATATCGGCCACTCTATTGCGGCTAACCGCCACAATCCCCTGCCGACGATAAGAGCGTCAGGGCAGAGGCGCAATCAGGCGGGATGGAATCGTTAAGAAATGGTTAATTCTGATATTTGATAATAGAATCAATATCTTAATTTGATTCACGGAGGGACGCCAGGCGTTCGACGGCAGCCGGCAAATCGCGCATATGGCTGATCAGCAGGTCCGGTTTGAGATCCGCGATCGGCACCTCGGTATAGCCGAATTCAACGCCGATCACGGGAATCCCGGCGCGGCGGGCGACGCCGATATCCGGTCCGGCATCCCCGACCATGATCGCCCCGGCGATGAGCCCGCCGGCGCGCGCCACCGTCTCGCGCAGGATCACGGGATCGGGCTTTGAAACCCCGAACGTGTCGGCGCCGCAGATCGCGGCAAACCGTGAACTCAGGCCGAGTTGGTCGAGCAGCAGCTTCGACAGCCATTCGAGCTTGTTGGTGCAGACCGCGAAACGGAATCCGCGCGCGGACAATTCGTCGAGCGCGCTCTCGAGGCCCTCGAACGGCCGCGAGGCGACGGCGATATGGGCTGCGTAAAAATCGATGAAATCGGCGAGCAGCCGGGTGATATCGGCGACGCCGACGGCGCGGCCGTCGACCTCGAGGCCGCGTTCAATCAGCTTGCGGGCGCCTTGTCCGATCATGTTGCGCGCGGCATGCAGCGGCACGGGCGGCAGGCCCTCGCGGTCGAGCACGAAGTTGAGCGCGTTGATCAGGTCGGGCGCGGTGTCCACCAGCGTGCCGTCGAGATCGAATACAACAATGCGGGGAGAGGTCATGCGAAAATCGCTATCGGTCTCCGCGCGGGAGCGCAAGCTCGCGATCAGGATAAAGGCCGCCTGAATACCCTTTATACCGCTGTTCCTCCCGCCAAAACGACGCTAGATATGCCCCGCAAACGCTGACCGCTTCCTCGGCGGCGGCTCCCGAGGGCATTTGCGCGTGAATATGGAAGATTTGAAACGGCAGGCGGCGGCGCGTGCGCTTGAGCATGTCCGGGACGGCATGAAACTCGGTCTCGGCACCGGCTCGACCGCGAAGCATTTTGTCGACCTGCTCGGCGAAAAGGTGCGCGCCGGATTGAAGGTGGTGGGCGTGCCGACGTCGGAAGCGACCCGCATCCAGGCCGAGCAATGCGGTATTCCGCTGACCACCCTCGACGACGTCAACCGGCTCGACCTCACCGTCGACGGCGCCGACGAGATCGATCCCGCGCTGAACCTGATCAAGGGCGGCGGTGGCGCGCTGCTGCGCGAAAAGATCGTGGCCACCGCGTCGGATCGCATGATCGTGATTGCCGACGACACCAAATGGGTCGATGTCCTCGGCCGGTTTCCGCTGCCCGTCGAGGTCATTCCGTTCGGCCTGGCCGCGACGCAGCGCGCCATGGCCGGGGCATTTGCGCAAACCGGCAATTCCGGGCACATGGGGCTGCGAAAGGGCAAGGACGGCCACGTTTTTGTCACCGATGGCGGCCACTGCATTGTCGATGCCCATCTCGGGCAGATCGCCGATGCGCCGCTTCTGGCGGGGTTGTTGACCGCCATACCCGGCGTTGTCGAGCACGGGCTGTTCATCGGTCTTGCCGACCTTGCCATTCTGGCGGGCGCCCAGGGAATTCGCGTAATTGAGCGGCGCTGACGCCGCGATCTCAGGAGAGCTGGAATGAAATTTGTTTCGAAGATCTTGTCGGCTGCAAGCCTTGCCCTGAGCCTTGCACTTGGACTTGCATTTGGACTGGCGTTTTCTGTCGTTCCGGCCGTAGCGCAGCAGAAGCAGCCGGCGCCGGCTGCGTCGGCCGTACCGCTCAAGCAGGGCTCGCCGGCGGCACTGGCCGCCGCCAAGGAAATCCTGGCGATGAAAAACGCCAGCGCGATGTACGCCAGCGCCGTTCCCAATCTCGTCGAGCAGACCAAGAACGTGCTGCTGCAGAACAATCTGAACTACCAGAAAGACCTCAACGAGGTTGCCGTGATCGTCGCCCAGAAGCTCGCCGGCCGCGAGAAGGAAATCGGCGAAGGCATGGCCAACATCTACACCAACGAGTTTACCGAGCAGGAATTGAAGGACCTCGTCACCTTCTACAAGTCGCCGCTCGGCCAGAAGCTGTTGGCCGCCGAGCCCCGCGCCATTCAGTTCAGCATGTCCTACATGAACGGCTGGGCGCAGAATTTCTCGGAAGTCGTCAACGGTGAATTCCGCACCGAGATGCGCAAGCGCGGCAAGCAGATTTGAGGGCGAATGGCGAGTAGCGAGTAGCGAATGGAAGGCGCGTCGCGCGGCCAGTTCGCTATTCGCTATTGGCCATTCGCTATTCGCGTAAATGAGGGCTGCCATGGCTGAGTTCGACGTCGATCTGTTCGTGATCGGAGGAGGGTCCGGCGGCGTTCGCGCCGCCCGGATCGCCGCCGGCCATGGCGCCAAAGTGATGATCGCGGAAGAATACCGCATGGGCGGCACCTGCGTGATCCGCGGCTGCGTGCCGAAGAAACTGCTGGTCTACGCCTCGCACGTCCAGCACGAGATCGCCGATGCCGCCGGTTTCGGCTGGACCATTCCTGAAGCGATCTTCGACTGGCCGACCTTGATCGCCAACAAGGACCGGGAGATCGCCCGGCTGGAAGCGGCCTACACCACCAATGTGGAAAAATCCGGAGCCAGCGTGGTCAAGACCCGCGCGGTGTTCGAAGGGCCTCATACGCTGCGGCTCGCGACCGGCGAGACCGTCACCGCCCGATACGTCCTGATCGCCACCGGCGGCGCGCCCAACCACGGCGCCGAGATTCCCGGCATCGAGCACGTGATCTCCTCCAACGAGGTGTTCGATCTGCCGCAATTGCCGAAGCGCATCGTGATCCAGGGCGGCGGCTACATCGCGCTGGAATTCGCCTGCATCTTCGCCGGCTTCGGTTCCGACGTGACGCTGATCTATCGCGGCGACAACATTTTGCGCGGCTTCGACGAGGACGTCCGCGCCCACGTCCGCTCGGAGATGGAGAAGAACGGCATCACCATCCTCACCGGCTGCACCGTCAACAAGATCGACAAGCGCGGTCACGAATTCACCACGCATCTGTCGAACGGCTCCAGCATCGCCTCCGACCAGGTGATGTTCGCGATCGGCCGGCATCCCGCCGTCGCCAATCTCGGGCTGGAAACCACAGGCGTCGCCATCAATCCCAGGAACGGCGGCATCGCCGTCGACAGTTTCTCCAAAACCTCGGTGCCGTCGATCTACGCCATCGGCGACGTCACCCATCGTACCAACCTCACGCCGGTCGCAATCCGCGAGGGCCACGCCTTCGCCGATACCGTGTTCGGCAAGCGCACCGTCGAGGTCGATCACAGCAATATTCCGACCGCGGTGTTTTCGCAGCCCGAGGTCGGCACCGTCGGCCTCACCGAAGCCGAGGCCCGCGCCCAGTTCGCCGTGGTCGATATCTACAAGACCGACTTCCGGCCGATCAAGGCGACGATGTCCGGCAGCCACAGCCGCGTGCTGATGAAGCTGGTGGTTGACGGCACCACCGACCGCGTCGTCGGCTGCCACATCGTTGGCGACGGCGCCGCCGAAATGATCCAGCTGATCGGTATCGCCGTGAAGATGAAAGCCACCAAGGCCGACTTCGACGCTACGATGGCGGTGCATCCGACCGCGGCGGAAGAACTGGTGACGATGCGGACGGTGACGGCACGGTATGTGCGGGAAGCGGCGGAGTAGGGGGCGCAGGCACTCTCTTCTATTGACTAAGGCACGTCACCGCTCTTGGCTCGCGATACCCATAATGCATTTTACGCCGAGGGTGGGCTTCGCGCGGCGCAATCTATCCTACGTACTACGCCGCCAACACAGCCCTCTTGACTGCTTGCGGCAGCGCGATCGCGCGGAAGAAAGCCTTAGGATAGAGGTAATCCTCGCCGGATTCATCGACAATCCGCAACATGTCGTGCTTCTCGGCTGCGGCATCGCGCAGCGCAACGTAGATTTTGCGTTTCTCGAGCGAGACCGCATAACCTTCGTTTTCTATGCAGACGACCAGTTGTTTTGCTTGTGTCTTTGTCATGGTTTCAAAGCAGGTGTGCTTGAGGGTGAATGAATTCCTTGCGGCCGATAGCGGGTTGTGAGCGAGGAGGGCGGATCAGCGTAGCGTAATCCGTCGTTCACCTGCAATGAAGAGGGAGGGGCATGCCGACACTAAGCCACATCACCCTTCCTGCCGCCGCCAATGCCGTGCGGCTTGTTCAAAAAGTAATCGCGGTTGCCGAGTGCCGCTTCCGCATACTGGTCGATCGAGACGATGATCGCCTGGACATGCTGGTAGCACCAACCCTCCCGGTAGGCGCGGTGCCGGACATCGGCGAGGGCCTTGATCCAGGGCGGGTTATCCGCGTTGTGATCGTACCACTTCAGCGGTTCGGGCATCTGCGCGGCCTCTCTTGATCAGGTCTTCCAGCTCCGCCCGCTTGCGCGAGAGCAGGAGCTGCGCGGTCGCGCTGTCGAGGCCCGACTGGTTGAGCTGGCGGATCGCCGAGCCGAGCTCAACGAGTTGCCCGCGCAGGGTCTGGATTTTCCAGTCCAAAGGATCCGCGCGATCATCGCGCACGGCGGCCGAGCGCGCCTTTCAGCGGTTTTCGGCTGACGGCGCGGGTGGCCAGCTTCAGCCGCTCGTCGACATCCAATAGCCGCTCCTCGCCGCCCAGCCGGTTCCGCTCGGCGATCAGGCCGAGCATGACCACGCGCATCGCCATCAGCTGCATCGAGGCCTCGGAGCAGTCCTCGTCGCGGTTGACCTGTTGGCGGATGGTGGCCTCGGCGCTCAGCATTTCCTGGCGTAAGAATCTGATTTTCCTGCGGATTTCGTTAAGCTTGTTGTTCATCGGGATGCCTCGTGGGGTTGACCTCCATAGAGAACAAAATAAGAACAAACTTCAAGTTAAGATTTGCACCCGACCCAAAAATCTTTTGCGCATCTTTGGAGTTCCCGATGACCCGACTACCCGATCAGATCGACGCCCCGATGACCACGAGGCAGCTCGCGACCCTGCGCACCCTCAGCGCCGAGGCCTACCAGCCGAAACTGTTCGAGAAGAACCTGACCGCGCAGGAAGCCGAGCGGCGGATCCTGGCGCTAAAGGCCGAGATCGAGCTGGCGAATTCGTTCTAGTTATCGGGGCGCGGCCGAAGGCTGCGTGCGAAGGCGCGCGCTTGCAATGACTGTCGGGACGCCGCTTACTCCGCCGCCTGGATCCATTCCGCCGCACCGCGCCACAGCGTGTCGCGATGCTCCGGCCGGAAGAAACCGAAATGGCCGATTTTGCTGACGCCGGCGTCGGCGGGCGCGATGGTCAGGATCTCCGGCTCAATCGCGGAAAACCCCGAGCACAGCAGTCCGACCGCCGGCCGCGTTGCCCAGGGGTCGTCGGCAAGGCACAGCGCGCGCAGCGCTCCCCGGTAGTTCGCGAAATTCGACAGACCCGGCAGCTTGGGATCGGTGAACAGATAGCGCTCGCTCATCACCCAGCCGACCCATTGCTCGAACACGCCCTTGGGCAGGTCTTCGCCGAGGCCGCTCCAGCCCGGCGCATAACCGAGCAGTTTCGTCAGGGGCAGGCCGACGAAAGTCAGCATGGCGTAGACGCGATACCGCTCCGGCGAGGCCATCAGTTTCCAGTAGCCGGCCTGCGCCGCGATGAAGAGCGCGCGGGATATCTCGGTGTTGTTGGGCAACAGCCCCAGCGCCTGGCCGCCGAAGGAATGCCCGACATAGTTTAGCGGCAGGGTTTTGTAGCGCTCGCGCATCCAGGCCACCGCGGCGGCGGCGTCGAGCGCGGCCCAGTCCGACATCGAGGCCTTGAATCCAGCGAGCGATTTCATCTGGTTGTAGCCGACCATCGCCTTCTGCCTGGAATCGCCGGTGCCGCGATAGTCATAGGTCAGCACGGCGCAGCCGCGGCGTGCCAGATAGCCGGCGAACCCCTTGTAGATCCGGCGCGGGGTTGCCGTGGCCGAATTGATCAGGACGGCATGGCGCTTCGCCCCTCGCGGCAGGAACAGCGTGGCCCCAAGCAGGTACCCGTCGGTCGCGGGGAAGGTGATGTCGTCGATGAAGACGTCGTCCAGCGCAGCCTCAGCCAACCCGTACTTCCTCTTCCGCTTTCGTGGGTTCCGATACCAAATGCGAATTCAGCTTTTGCTGCAAGGGGTTGTCTGGGCGGGCTGAATTCCAACTAGCGGTTCTTCAACGGCCTGTGTATAACCCGGCCCTTCGCTGCCTGCCATAAGTAGCGGTTTTTGTTCAGGAGTTAACGCCCATGTCCGAGCGGTGGACACCCGATAGCTGGCGCGCCAAGCCGAGCCTGCAGATCCCCGAATACCCCGATGCCAAGGCATTGGCCGATGTCGAGGCGCAGCTCGCGACGTTTCCGCCACTGGTGTTTGCCGGCGAGGCCCGCAACCTGAAAAAGCAATTGGCGCGCGTCGCCAAGGGCGAGGCGTTCCTGCTGCAGGGCGGCGACTGCGCCGAGAGTTTTGCCGAACACGGCGCCAACAACATCCGCGATTTCTTCCGCGTGCTGCTGCAGATGGCTGTCGTCCTGACCTATGCCGGCGCGGTGCCGGTGGTGAAGGTGGGCCGCATCGCCGGACAGTTCGCAAAACCGCGCTCCTCGTCGATGGAGAAGATCGGCGACGTCTCGCTGCCGAGCTATCGCGGCGACATCGTCAACGACATCGCCTTCACTGCGCAGGCGCGCACTCCCGATCCGCAGCGCCAGCTGATGGCGTACCGCCAGTCGGCGGCGACCCTGAACCTGCTGCGCGCCTTCGCCACCGGCGGCTTTGCCAATCTCGGCAGCGTGCACCAGTGGATGCTCGGCTTCCTCAAGGATTCGCCGCAGTCGCGCCGTTACAAGGAGTTGGCGGACCGCATCTCCGACGCGCTGAATTTCATGCGCGCCTGCGGGCTCGATCTGGAAAGCCATCCGGAGTTGCGCGCCACCGATTTCTACACCAGCCACGAGGCGCTATTGCTCGGCTACGAGCAGGCCTTCACCCGGGTCGATTCCATGACCGGGGACTGGTACGCCACTTCGGGCCACATGATCTGGATCGGCGACCGCACGCGCCAGCTCGATCACGGCCATGTCGAATATTTCCGCGGCATCAAGAATCCGATCGGCCTGAAATGCGGTCCCTCGCTGAAGCCGGACGAACTGCTGAAGCTGATCGATATCCTCAATCCCGACAACGAGCCGGGACGGCTGACGCTGATCAACCGTTTCGGCTCGGACAAGATCGCCGATCACCTGCCGCAGTTGGTCCGCGCGGTGCAGCGCGAGGGTCGCGTCGTGGTATGGTCATGCGATCCGATGCACGGCAACACCATCGCGTCCAATTCCGGTTACAAAACGCGCCCGTTCGACCGCATCCTGTCCGAAGTGAAATCGTTCTTCACCATCCATGCGGCGGAAGGCACCCATGCCGGCGGCGTGCATCTGGAAATGACCGGGCAGGACGTCACCGAATGTGTCGGCGGCGCGCGCGCCATCAGCCATGAGGATCTCAGCGACCGCTATCACACGGTGTGCGATCCAAGGCTCAACGCCGAGCAGTCGATCGACATGGCGTTCCTGATTGCCGAATTGCTCAAGCAGGAGCGCGCCGTCAAGGCGCAGCCGATGCCGGCCGCGGCGGGGCTGTAGACTTGCTGCGGTTCTGGCGAGCCACCATCAATACGCGCAATGGCCTCGCCTTCGCCATCCGCTCGGAAGCGGCGATCCGCGAGGAACTGGTGGCGCTGGCGCTGGCGCTGCCGCTGGCATGGCTGATCGGCGTCACCACGATGCGGAGTGTCGAACTGGTCGCAGTGGTCGCGCTGGTGCTGGTGGTGGAACTGCTCAACACAGCGATCGAGAAACTCGCGGATCGGCTGACCACTGACCACGACCCGCAGATCGGGCGGGTCAAGGACATGGGCTCGGCCGCGGTCGGCGTCGCGCTGGTCATGGCCGGAATGTTCTGGCTGTTCGCCATCGCTGAGCGCATAGGCGTGATCTAAAGCATGCAATTGCAGTTTGCGCTTGTGCAGGGCACCATCGCCGAATGACCGAACCCCAGTTCAAGATCACCCTGGCGCAGTTGAATCCGACCGTGGGCGACGTCGCCGGCAATGCCGCCAAGGCGCGCACCGCCCGGGCGCAGGCCAGGGCCGAAGGCGGCGATCTGCTGGTGCTGCCGGAATTGTTCATCACCGGTTATCCGCCGGAAGATCTGGTGCTGAAGCCGGCGTTCCAGGCGGCCTGCCGCGCGGCGGTGGAGGAACTGGCGCGCGAGACCGCCGATGGCGGTCCGGCGGTATTGATCGGAACGCCCTGGGTCGAGGGCGGCAAGCTTTATAATGCCTGCGCTCTACTGGATGGTGGGCGCATCGCTGCTCTCAGGTTCAAGGCCAATCTGCCGAATTACGGCGTGTTCGATGAAAAGCGCCTGTTCGCGCGCGGCCCTGCCGCGGGCCCGGTGACGATCCGCGGCATCCGGGTCGGCGTCCCCATTTGCGAGGACATCTGGCTCGAGGAGTCCGAAGACTACGAGAACGTCGTCGAATGCCTCGCGGAGACCGGCGCGGAAATCCTCGTTGTGCCGAACGGTTCGCCCTATGCCCGCGACAAGAACGATCTGCGGCTGTCGATCGCGGTCGCCCGCGTCACCGAAAGCGGGCTGCCGCTGGTTTATCTCAACCAGATCGGCGGTCAGGACGAACTGGTGTTCGACGGCGCATCGTTCGCGCTGAATGCCGACCTCTCGGTGGCGGCGCAGTTGCCGGCGTTTACCGAGGACATCACGACCTTGCTCTGGCGCAAGACCGATTCCGGCTGGCGCTGTTCGGGGCCGGTGGCGCCGATCGTCGATGGCGATCAGGGCGACTACGCCGCCTGCGTGCTCGGCCTGCGCGACTATGTCGGCAAGAACGGGTTTCCCGGCGTACTGCTCGGCGTCTCCGGCGGCATCGATTCGGCGCTGTGCGCCGCGATCGCGGTCGATGCGCTCGGCGCCGAGCGCGTGCGCGGCGTGATGCTGCCGTTCCGCTTCACCGCGCAGGTCTCGCTCGACGACGCAGAGAAGCTCGCGAAAGCCCTCGGCTTCCGCTACGAGGTGCAGCCGATCGCCGATGCCGTGAACGGCTTTGAGAAAATCCTGTCGGGCACGTTTGCGGGATTGCCGCGCGACATCACCGAAGAGAATTTGCAGGCACGCACCCGCGGCACGCTGCTGATGGCGATCTCCAACAAGACCGGCGC
>JAUXWH010000014.1 GCA_030681365.1 Bradyrhizobium sp. | reverse complement strand
GAGCTATTTCACCGTCAACGTCTCGTCGCCGAACACGCCGGGGCTGCGCAACCTGCAGCAGGCCGCGGCGCTCGACGATCTCCTGGCCAAGGTGATCGACGCGCGCGAGCGTGTCCGGAAGAGCGCCGGCGACTCGCCGGTGCTGCTCAAGATCGCGCCCGATCTCAGCCTCGCCGAACTCGACGATGTCGTTCATATCGCCCGCTCGCGCCGGGTCGATGGCATGATCGTCGCCAACACCACGCTGGCGCGGCCCGCAAGCTTGCGCGAGACCAACCGGGCCAAAGAGCAGGGCGGATTGTCGGGCCGGCCGCTGTTCCGGCTGTCGACGCGGATGGTGGCGGAGACCTATGTGCGCGCCGAGGGCGCGTTTCCGCTGATAGGCGTCGGCGGCATCGATTCCGGCGGCGCCGCGCTGACCAAGATCCGCGCCGGCGCCAGCCTGATCCAGCTCTATTCGTCGCTGATCTACAAGGGCCTCGGCCTCGTCGAGGACATCAAGAACGACCTCGCCTCGACGCTATTACGCACCGGCCGCGACTCGCTGTCGGAAATCGTCGGCGCCGATGCGGCGACGATTACGGCGGAGGACTGGCCGGTGTAGCGATGCGCTCAGTATCCAAGCCGTCATTGCGAGGAGCCCTTGCGACGAAGCAATCCATTTCGCAGCATAAAGAAAGAATGGATTGCTTCGTCGCAAGGGCTCCTCGCAATGACGGATCTAAGACCACCCTTACAGCTCCACCACCATCCCGTCGCTTGCCGCCGCGTAGTCCAGCGCATCCAGCCGCGCCAGCATGTCGTCGCTCATATGCGTCAGCACCAGCCGCTTCGGCTGGATCTCGGGCAGATGCGCCTCCAGCGTCGTCAGGCTGAGGTGGTTCTTCACCACCCGGTCGTAAGTGTAGGCCTCCGCGATGAACAGGTCGGCGTCGCGGCCGAGCGGAATCAGCGTCTGCGTCCATTCGGTATCGGCGCTGTAGGCGATGACGCGGCCTTCGGCCTCGACCCGGTAGGCCAGGAATGGCCCACCGGATTCGCCGTGCACCACCGGATAAGGCGTCACATCGACCGCGCCGAAGCTGCGCCTTTCCTCTGGATTCAGTGCGACCACCGATAGCTCGAAGCGCTGCTTCGTCTTCGACGAATGCTCGAACATCGCCTCCATCACCTGCGCCAGCCGCGTTTCGATACCTTGCGGCCCGGCGATCACAAGCGGACGGCTGCGGCGGGTAAACTGCGCTTCCAGTAGCAGGAACGGCAGGCCGCCGAAATGATCGCCGTGGAAATGGGTGATCAGGATCAGGTCGATCCCGTCGCGCGCGATGCCCAGCCGCTTCAGCGCCGGCAGCGAGGTCGCGCCGCAATCGACAAGGAAATTGACGCGTTCGCCGGTGACATGGAAGCAGGTGTTTTGCCGGCCGCCGGAACCGAACGCATCGCCGCAGCCGACAAATCGCAATTGCATCGGTCAGATCCTCTTCCGGCTTCAGCCTGATGGCGGCGGCCCGAACGACTTCCGCAGCATCGCCGGATAGCGCAGGGCCTGCAAGCCGCCGCGGGCGGCATAATGCACCAGCAGCGCGCCCCACAGCCCGGCATTGCCGAACGAGCGCAGCGCCAGCCAGGCGCCGAGAAAGATCAGCAAGGAGAGCACCATCAGGTTGCGCATCTCGCGCGCCCAGGTCGCCCCGATGAAGATGCCGTCATAGGCAAAGGCGAACACGCCGAGCACCGGCGCCAGCGTTACCAGCCACAGATAGTCGCGGGCGCTGCGGCGGACTTCTTCGCTCGATGTCATGATATCGATCAGCACGTGTCCGAACAGTGCGTAGGAGGCGGTCACGGCCAGCGCAAAGCCGAATCCCCATGAAATGACCAGCCGGGTCGCGCTGGTAAACCCGCCGCGGTCGCGCGCGCCATAGGCGCGGCCGCATAATTGCTGGGCGGCGTGGGCGAGGCCGTCGAGAAAGAACGCGCTGACCAGCAGAAAGTTCTGCAGCACCGCATTGGCGGCCAGCGTGACGTCGCCGTGGCGGGCGCCCTGCGCGGTGAAGAACAGGAAGGCGGCGATCAGCGAAGCGGTCCGGATCAGGATATCGCGGTTGACCGCGAGCATGCGGAGCAGTTTCGTTCGGTCGAGCAGCGCCGCCCGCGAGACCGCGGGGTACCCGCGCGAAATCCCGCGTGCGATGAGGACGCCGAGCACAAGGCCGGCGGCTTCCGCGCCCACGGCGGCGATCGCCGCGCCGGCGATGCCGAAATCGAACACCAGCAGCGCCGTCGCCGCCACGTTGATGAGGTTGATGGCGATCTGCATCCCGAGCGCGAGCGTGGCGCGGGCCTGCCCGACCAGCCAGCCGAGCACGACATAATTGGCCAGCACCAGCGGCGCCGACCAGATCCGGATGTCGAAATAGATTTTGGCGGCGCGGGTGACGCCTTCGCTGCCGCCCATCGCGCCGAACAGGATCGCGGCCAGCGGCATCTGCAGCACAACGAGCGCGATGCCGATCGCGGCCGCGACCGCCAGGCCCCGAATCAGGATGGCGCGCAATTCCCCGGTTTCGCCGGCGCCCAGCGCCTGCGCGGTGAAAGCCAGCGTGCTCATGCGCAGGAAGCCGAACAGCCAGAACAGGCAGTCGAATACCACGGAGGCGATGGCCACGCCGCCGAGCAGCGTCGGATCGCCCAGCCGCCCGATCGCGATGGTCGAGACGATGCCGATCAGCGGCGTCGTCAGGTTCGCCACCATCGCGGGACCGGCGATGGCGAAGACCTGCGCGGTCGTCACCCTGGAAGGAGGAACCAGCAAAACGGGAGCAATGCGGTCTGATCTAGCGTCCGCGCGGCGTGCCGAACAGCCGCGACAGCAGCCAGATCGGCACCACGATCACGGCGCCGAGCAGGAAATAACGCCATACCCAGTTGATGGCGTCGAAGCCGAGATTGTAGATCCAGTCGAACAGCCGCCGGATGCTGGTGAGGATGTTCCACGGATCGAAGCCGATGGCGGACAGCACCACGCCCACCAGGATCGAGAGCATCACCAGCCGGAACGCCACCGCCAGCGGGGAGCCGCCGAGAAAGCGATAAAGGCCGTCATTGGCGGCGGGCAGTTCTCGGGTGTCGTTGGGCATCGATGGTCTCCCGGCGCGGATTCGCCTGCGCACTATAGCTGGTGGCGCAGACATGGGGAACCTGTGTGTAGGCGTCAATGTCAGGCCGCTGCCGCCGGGCGGGCGATATTATCGCAGCGCAAAGGCGATTGCGGCTCCAATCGCGAGCAGTGTCACGCCGACACAAGCCAGAAGGATCATTCGATGGCGCATCAGCGCTCCATTACTCGTACCTGAACTTCTCGGAAACGATTTGGCGTAACGGCACGCCGAGCCTGCCCAGAGCGCCCTCGACGCTATCGATCATCGGGGTCGGTCCGCATACAAAGTAGAGCCAGCGACCGCGGTCCTCGACGTCGAGGCGACGCCGCAGCATCGCTTCATCAAGCTGCCCCACGTCTCCGGACCAGCCCGGCGGGGGCTCGGACAAGACATGATGCACCGTGAGCCGCAAATCCCTCTGCATGGTTTCAATCTCATTCCCGTACAGGATCTGCTCATGGACCCGGTTGCCGTAAAACAGAATCATGGGCCGTGGGTCTCGTTCGGCTCGAAGCTGGCGCAGAATGCTCATGACCGGAGCAAAGCCAACACCGCCGGCGACGAAAGCGAGACCGGTTCCCTCGCGCCCGGCCATTGTGAAGTTGCCATGCGGGCCGTCCAGATAGGCTCGCGCCCCGACGGGGAGGCGTCCAATCCGGTTGGTGAAATCGCCGGCCTCCTTGATGGTGAACGCGATCCGCGGCCGGTCCGCCGGGCAGGAACTCATGGAAAACGGATGTTCGGTGATGGAGAATGGCGATCGGTCGAGCGTCAACCAGACGAACTGTCCTGCGTCGAATTCCAGGGCTGGCACGCCGACCGGTTCAACGATGATCTCCCAGGTCTTGAGGGCTGCCGGCTTGATCGATGTCACGCGATAGGGCCTGCGCAACTGCCGCAGCGGCGTGATCACATGAACGTAGCCGACGGAGAATAAAGCGATTCCCAGCATGCCAAGCCAGTACCCGGCCAGAACGGGATGTTCGCTGTACCGTCCGGCATCGAGCGTATGGTGGGCCCCCAGAATTGCGATGGCGACCGCCCCGAGACCGTGAACGGTGCGCCAACCTTCATAGTCGCCGGTGCCTTGATCGCGGAATACGGCAATCGCTACCAGGGCCAGCAGCAGCAGCAGCGCGAGCGCGCCGCTCAGCAGCGAGGAGCCGGTCAGTCCGAGCCCGTCATTTCCCCATCCCGAGCGGAAAGTTATCCAGGACGTCTGATAGACGAATGGGTGCGCGAGAAGGAAAACCAGCAACGTCCACGCGATCAACTGATGAAACCGCATGGTCACGTCAATGCCGAGCCGGCCGGAGATGATACGGAACCGCCCGGACAGCACGAACTCCAGCAGCAGCATGGCAAATCCAGTCATCGCCAGGGCGGACGCCAGTTCGTCACGGAACGGACGGCTTGGCAGGCCCAAAGCGGCGGATAACCCGAGCGGAGCGAGGGATGCTATCGCGTAAAGACACATGAGCGGAATCAAGGGAATCCCGCGTATCGCCTTCGGTGCCATCGGCTTCGTCACGAATGCATGACCTCCAGTATTCTACGGTGAATGATCGCGATCCTCCGCCGAAGGCGTATTGACCTGCATCAACACCGCGTTTTGCGGAGTGAGCAGATGAATAAATGGTGGAAGCGGAACGAGGCCGCGGAATCGTTGCAAGCAACGGGGCAATGAAGCCATGAGCGAGCGCAGCGTCTGGCGGTGTTCGCGGTCAGAATGAACCTGTCACGTTGGCAAGGATGAGGATCGCAAGGAGTGCCACCAGCGGAATCGCGCACGCTACGACGAAAATGTCCTTGTAGGCCTCCCGATGCGTCATATTGCACACCGACAGGAGCGTGATCACGGCGCCGTTATGGGGAAGAGCATCGAGACCTCCGGTGGCGATTGCGGTGACCCTGTGAAGCAGATCCGGATGGACGCCGGCCGCCCGGCCGAGTTCGAGATAAGTGGCGCCGAGCGTCTGCAGCGCGATGCTCATGCCGCCTGACGCCGATCCGGTGATACCTGCGAGGATATTGACAGCCACCGACAGCGAGATCAGCGGGTTACCTGGCGCAATCCCAAGTACCGCATCGCGAACGATGTCGAAGGCCGGCAGCGAAGCGATCACGGCGCCGAAGCCCACGAGGGAGGCGGTGTTGAAAGCGGGACCCGTCGCGGCGTTGGCGCCATCGCCGAGCGTCTGCTTGAGGTTCGGCAAACGGCCGCGGTTGAGAACGGCCATGACAATGACGGAGATCGCCAAGGCAAGCAGGATGGCCCAAACCCCCCGGACCGCGCCGAAGCTGACGCCGCCGTAGCGCTTCTCGGCCAGATAGCTCGTGTCGAGCACCGGCAGCAGGGTCGTCGCGAGCAGGAAATTGAGAATGACGACCAGAACGATCGGCAGCGCCGCGATCCAGACAGGCGGCAGATCGCCTAAGCGCTGCTCACCGAGCCCGGTGAGGTCGAAGCCTTCGCCTTGTGCGAGTTCGCGCAACTCCTTCGGCGTGCGCCTGCGGGTTTCGGGGCGGGCGGGGACGGGCTCGCTCCAGGACGCGGCACGCCGCATGATCCACAACAGGCCGAGACTCAGCATGATGGCGCCCGCAATGATGCCGATGCCGGGAGCCGCAAACGCCGTCGTGCCGAAGTACGGCATTGGGATGGCGTTCTGAATGGCCGGTGTTCCCGGCAGCGCCGTCATCGTGAAGGTGAAGGCACCGAGCGCGATGGAAGCCGGGATCAGGGTGCGTGGCAACCGCGCCCGCTCGAACATCGCAGCGGCGATCGGATAGACCGCAAAAGCCACGACGAACAAGGACACTCCGCCATAGGTGAGAACGGCACAGGCCAGCACGATGGCCGGGATGGTATTGATCTCGCCGAGACCTGCAACAATGGCTTCGGCCAGGGCGCGGGCGGAGCCGGTGTCGTCCATCAGCTTGCCGAACAGCGCGCCGAGCAGGAACAGGGGGAAGAACTGGACGATGAAGGACCCCATGGCCGGCATGAAGATCTGGGTATAGGAGGCCAGCAGCGGCGCGCCACCGAGCAGAACCGCTACCAGCGCCATGAGTGGAGCAAGCAAGAGTACCGATAAGCCGCGATAGGAAAGATAGATCAGCAACCCCAGAGCGATGAGTATGCCGAGAATTCCAAACATGTGCTTCTCCAGGCCATCGATCGTCAGAGCCTCGTCACGACAGACTATCCGTCCCAGGCGCGAGGCGCTTACCGAGATCGCATGGAGCTCCGTGTCCGCAGCTGCGCCACGATTCCAGTTTGGCGTTGCCCATGGATTGCCACAGGCAGCCTGCGCAGGGCAGTCCTCTCTTCCCGTCTTTATGTCGCATCCAATGGGAGGAGGATCGCAAGAACTGGCGCTCTAGGAACCGGCCTGGTTGCTCTGCCGTCCGCCGGCTGCCTCTGTTGTCAGCATCCGCTCCAGTGTTTCCAGCCGGTCGGCGTCGCGCGGCGGCTTGTCCCAGCGCAGCCGGTTAATGCGCGGAAACCGCATTGCGACGCCGGATTTATGCCGCGGCGAGCGCGCCAGGCCCTCGAATGCGACTTCCAGCACCAGCCCCTGATCCGGCGCGTGCACCACATGCCGCACGGGGCCGAATTTCTCCGTGGTGTTGCGCCGGACAAAACGGTCGATCTGCAACAGCTCCTCGTCGGTGAAGCCGAAATAGGCCTTGCCGACGGGCACCAGCTGCTCGCCATCGTTGCCCGTTGTCCAGACCCCGAAGGTATAGTCCGAATAATAGGACGAGCGTTTGCCGTGGCCGCGCTGGGCATACATCAGCACGGCGTCGATCAGATGCGGGTCGCGCTTCCATTTCCACCATTGGCCCCTGGGACGGCCCGGCAGATAAAGCGCGTCGCGGCGTTTCAGCATCACGCCCTCGACCGCTTCGGCGTCGTCGCCAGCGCCCGCACCGGCGGGATCGGCGCGCGCCGCGGTCAGTTCGTCCCAGCTGTCGAAGGCGATCACCGGCGACAGGTCGATCCTGGCATCGCCGAGTTTTGCGATGAACGTTTCCAGGCGCCGGCGGCGCTCGACGAACGGCAGCGTGCGCAGGTCGTCGTCGCCTTCGCCAAGCAGATCATAGGCGCGCAGATGGATCGGATACTCTTTTGTCAATTTAGGCGAGACCACTTTGCGGTTCAGACGCTGCTGCAGCACGTTGAAGGTTTGCACGCGGCCGTCGCGCAGCACCAGCAATTCGCCGTCGATGGCGCCGGGGAGGTGCAGCGACGGCCGCAGATCGGGGAAGCTTCCGGTAATGTCCTCGCCGCGGCGAGAATAAAGCCGCGCCTGCATATGACCGTCGGCGTCGCGGCCCGAGACGGCCTGCACCCGGATGCCGTCCCATTTCCATTCCGCGATGAAATCGGCGGCGTCGAGACCGGTAAAATCTGCATCCTCGATCGCATGCGCCAGCATGACAGGGCGGAACGGCGCGGGATCGAGATTGACCGGCGCTTCAGCGCGGCCCTCCAGCCATGCGAACAGATCGAGATAGGGCGGCGCGAGTCCCGGCCACATCAGTTCGAGTTCGTGCGGGTCCTTGTCGCCCAGCGCGGCCGCGGCGGTCTTGGCCAGCCGCGCCGAGATCCCGATCCGCATCGCGCCGGTGACGAGTTTCAGCAGCGCCCAGCGACCGGTCTCGTCCAGCTCGTCGAGCCAGCGCGACAGCTGCTTTGGAAGCTCGGTCTTGCCCAGGGTGCGCAGCGTGGTGATGACCTCGGTGAGAGTGGGCGGGGGAGGGTTGTTGTGGCCGGGCGCAATCTTCCCCCCTCCTCCCGCGAGCGCAGCGAGTGGTGGGGTCCGAGGCGAGCGAAGCTCGCTCTCGGGGTCGGGGGTGGGGGGTGTCTCCGCAAATTCGCTGCCAGCGGTCCGAGCCGACAGACCCCCCACCCCCGATCCCTCCCCACCACGCGCAAGGGCGCGCGGGGGGAGGGGAGAAGATGCAGCGCGCGGCCACATCAGCGCGACCGTCTCCGAGAGATCGCCGACGTAATCATAGGACAATGCGAACAGCACTGGATCGGTGCGGTCCATGATGAGATCGCGGATCAATCCCGGCTTGGCATGCTTGAACGACAGCGCGCCCGTCAGCGCCGCCAGTGCGTAGCCGCGATCGGGGTCTTCGGTCTCGCGAAAATAGCTGGTGAGCAGCCGCAGCTTGTTGTTGCGGCCAGGCTCATAGGCGAGCCGGTCGAGCAGTTCGGCGAAACGGTTCATGGCGTGGCGTCCCTGGCCGGCGCGGCGTCGCCTTCATCTTCGTCGCCGTATCCGACCAGGTCGAGCGGCCGCGCCGCGAGGCCTTTTGTCTGACACCAGTGCACCAGCGCGTCTTCCTGGCCATGGGTGACCCAGATTTCGCGCGCCCCGGTGGCTTCGATGGTTGCGGTCAATCCGTCCCAGTCGGCATGGTCGGAAATCACTAGGGGCAATTCGATGCCGCGCTGCCGGGCGCGGGCGCGCACCCGCATCCAGCCCGAGGCGAACGCGGTGACCGGATCGGGAAATCGGCGGGTCCAGATGTCGGATGTGGCCGACGGCGGCGCCAGCGTGATGGTGCCGGCGAGGTCGGCTTTCTTCATGCCCTTGACGGGGCGCAGGTCGCCCAGCGCGACACCGCGGCTTTCGTAGTAGCGCGTGATCGCTTCCATCGCGCCATGCAGAAAGATCGGCGCGTCGTAGCCGGCGAGGCGAAGCAGCGCGATCACCCGCTGCGCCTTCCCGAGCGAATAGGCGCCGACCAGATGGGCGCGCTCCGGAAACAGCGCCACCGAGGCCAGCAGCTTCTTCACCTCGTCCGCCGCGTCGCCGTGCCGGAACACCGGCAGCCCGAAGGTGGCCTCGGTGATGAAGACGTCGCAGCGCACCGCCTCGAACGGCGCGCAGGTCGGATCGGGCGCGTCCTTGTAATCGCCTGATGCGACGATGCAGGTGTCCTTGCAGGTGACCGCGATCTGCGCCGAGCCCAGCACATGGCCGGCAGGGTGAAACTTTATCCTGACATCGCCGAGTTTCAATTCCTCGCCATAGGCGATGGCCTGCGTGGCCCGTGCGAAATTGTCGCCGTAGCGCAGCCGCATCATGTCGAGCGTCTCCTGCGTGGCCAGCACCGCGCCATGGCCCGCTCGGGCGTGGTCGGAATGGCCGTGCGTGATCACGGCCCGCTCGACGGGGCGCACTGGATCGATGTGGAAGCCGCCGGGCTTGCAACAAAGGCCGGCGGGAGTTGGCAGCAGGATGTCTTGCGGGCGCATGACAAAGATATAATCCTTGTTGTGGCGATTTTTAGTTGTCATGCGCGGGCCTGACCCGCGCATCCATCCTTCAGAAAAAGCTCTGCTTTGATGGATTGCCGGGTCAAGCCCGGCCATGACGATGTGGTTCCATGCCCGCGCGTCTGCCGTCCGCGACATCGCCATATCTTGTTGTGCCGCTTCGCTATACGGTCTGGCACCGGCGTCGTTCGCGTGTGGTCCGCTCCCGCAAATCCCCTCCGACCGATCGGTTTTCAAAATGCCAGCGCGCCTGTTCATGTCGTCAGGCGACATGCTCGCCGACCGGCGCTTCGAATTTGCCCGCGACCTGCAACTTGGCGGCGATCTGGTCGCGGCCGAGGACCTGTTTGTCCAGGCCACGAACCTTGCCCCCGGCTTTGCCACGGCATGGTTCACGCTGGGCGAGGTGCGCGAACTGCTCGGCGACATCAAGGGCGCCATCGCCGCATTCCGCGCGGCGGAGACGACCGATCCCGGCGACCGCAACGGCGCCGCCTTGCGGCTGATGCGGCTCGGCGCCGCCGATCTTGCCGGCATGCGGCCGAGCTATGTGACGGCGCTGTTCGATCAATATGCGCCGAATTTCGAGGCGGCGCTGGTCGACGATCTCGGCTATCGCGGTCCGGCGCTGCTGCTGGCGGCGGTGCGCGGCGCGCGCGCCGCTTTGGGCCTGCCGCCGGCATTCGCCCGCGTCATCGATCTCGGCTGCGGCACCGGGCTTGCCGCGCGCGCCTTCGCCGGGATCGCCGGCGACATCATCGGCATCGATCTGTCGCCGCGCATGATCGAGCGCGCCCGCCTGACCGGACTCTACGCCGAACTCGAGGTCGTCGAGATCGTGCAAGGCCTGGCGCGCCAGCCGGACGCCGGCGCCGACCTGATCCTCGCCGCCGACGTGATGGTCTATGTGCACGACATGGCGCCGCTGCTGGCTGAGGTCGCGCGCGTGCTGACACCGGGCGGGCTGTTCGCTTTCACGCTCGAAAGCCATGCCGGCGAGGGCGTCGTGCTGGGCGAAGGGCTGCGCTACGCTTACGGCGCGGCCAGCGTGCGCGCGCTGATCGCAGCCGCCGGCCTTGCGCTCGAGCGGCTGGAGCCGGCCCCGGCCCGCACCGAGAGCGGCGCGCAGGTCCCGGGCCTGGTCGCGGTCGCGGCGAAGGGCCGCAAGGGCCGACCGCCCGAATTGTCCGGACCCGCGGCGCGCGTATGGACAAACCCATCAGGATAAACCAATCTGGCCCTACCAGATTGGTGACGGCATCACCTCAAGCAGGCGAAGGTCCAGAGCGGTCACGCGGATGCTCCAATAAATGGGCCCGATTCCCTGGTCGTCCAGGCCAGTGAGGAAAGCGGGAACCGCGTGAAATAAGGCGGGCAATTGCGGCACAGGCACCTGCCCCGACGGGCGGTGTCGCGCGGCAACCCGCCTAACGAATGCCACGGCCAGGAAAGGCCGGGTGAACAGGGAGGAAGAGATGAACAAGTGCGGATTGCGTTTTGCCGCGGCCATGGCCGTCTCGGTGGGGCTGGTACTGTCGTCGGCATCCAGGGCCGCCGACGACTACAAGTGGCCCAAGCTACTGGTGATCGGCGCGCCGGGAACGTCAAGTGGCGCTTTCGCGTCGACCAACGGCTGGGCGCCGATCTTCCAGAAGGAAACCGGCGTCACCGTGCGCGTGATTCCCGAAGACAGCGAGCCGCAGCGCTATCGCCGTCTGGTCGAGCGCAAGGACGTCGCCGTCGTCTCCGTTTCGGCGGCCGAGATGGCATCGCAGATGGAGGGCGTCGGCGGCTATTCCGCCATCCGCGCCGAGCCGATGCGCATCGCTTGGCACCACAACGACACGCCGTGGGGCTGGGTCGTCGCCGGTGGCTCGAAGCTGAAGAACCTGGCCGACATCAAGCAGGGCAACGTCCGCGTCACCCGCGCGATATTCTCGCCGAGCATGGCGGTCTTCGTCGACGACGCCCTGCCGGCGTTCCTCGGCATGTCCAAGGAGGACTTCGCCAAGACCGTGACCTACGTGCCGGCGAGCAGCTATGTCGAGAACTGCCGGTCCGTCGTCGAGGGCAAGTCCGACGTCGCCTTCTGCTCGCCGATCAGCTCGGTGCTATCGGAAATGGAGGGCGCGCCCGGCAGCATCCGCTGGCTGAACATGCCGCTGGACGACAAGGCCGGCTGGGACGGCTATCTCAAGCATCGGCCGATGCACGTGCCCGCCACCATCGAGCTCGGCGTCTCCACCGCGCGCGGCGTGGCCGGCCCAACCTCGAACTTCGTCTATGCAGTGGCCGCCGATGCCGACGCCGACTTCGTCTACAACATGGCGAAGTGGATGCACCGGTCATACGACGCCTACAAGAACACGCACCCGCTGGCGGCGCGCATGTCGCTAAAGCTCTTCAGGGGCTATCTCGACCGCACGCCCATTCCGGTGCATGAGGGGACCGTCCGCTATCTGCGCGAGATCGGCCAGTGGTCCGACGCCGACGACGTCTGGAATGCCAAGGCCGTCGCGCAGATGGACGCCTGGATCGCGGCGCGCCGGGCCGCGCTCGCCGAGGCGGCGGCGAACAAGGTGGAGATCGACTTCAAGAACCCGGCCTTCGTCGAGATCGTCAACAAGCACATCGGCCCGCTGAAGGTGTTCCGCTCTCGGCTCTGATCGCCGTAGCCCGAACCGGTTCGGGGCGGCCTCGCCGCGCCCGGGCCGCGTTCAACCCTGCCGTCCGGTATCGACCGGACGCGCATCTCGATCCAGCGGGACAACCCAGGATGAGCAACCACATGAGCAACAATCCGGTTCCTGCCGGCGCCGCATCGTCGGGCGCCGGGACGGTCGAGCAGGTCGTCGTGCCGTCGGAGGTCACGCGCCTGGGCGACCTGTTCTCCTGGCAGAGCATCGCCTTCGTCGTCATCAGCACCATCGGGCTGCTGGCGGGCCTCGCCTACGTCTTCGGCGTTCCGATCGGCGGCGAGCGGATGCTGGAGGGCCAGTACTACTGGCTGTTCATCGGCCTGTTCTCGGCCGCTGCGTTCATCGCCCTGCCGAGTCGCCGCGGCCAGACGCGGGTCCCGGTCTACGACCTGGTCGCCGCCGCCGTGGCATTCGGCATCTCGCTGTACTTCGCCGCCAACGCCTGGGACATGGCGCAGGCGGGATGGACCAACATTCCCCTCGGCGGCGTCATCGTGCTGCTGATGCTCGAACTCGCCCGACGCAGCGGCGGAACGCCGTTCCTGCTGGTGGTCGTGCTGCTCGGCGCCTACCCGCTGGTCGCCGATCACTTCCCCGGCCTGTTCATGGGCATCCCCTATGAATACGACCGCGTGATCGAGATGCACGTCTTCCGCGCGGAAGGCATGATGGGAATCACCACCAAGATCGTCGCCGAGATCATCCTGGGCTTCCTCGTCTTCGCCGGCGTGCTGGTCGCGACCGGCGCGGGCGGTTTCTTCATCGACCTCGCCAATGCCGGGTTCGGGCGCTATCGCGGCGGGTCGGCGAAGGTGTCCATAGTCGCCAGCGGCTTCTTCGGCAGCCTGTCCGGCTCGATCTTCTCCAATATCGCGGGCACCGGCTCGATCATCATCCCGATGATCAAGAAGGCCGGCTATCCGGCGCACTATGCCGGCGCGATCGAGGCCTGCGCCTCGACCGGCGGGGTGCTCATGCCGCCGGTGATGGGCGCCATCGCCTTCGTCATGGCGATCACCATCGGCGTCGACTACGCGACCGTGATGCTGGCGGCGATCATTCCGTCGCTGCTCTACTATTTCGGCCTGATGCTGCAGGTCGACGCCTATGCCGCACGCGTCGGCATCAAGGGCATGGAGCGCCATCTCATCCCGCGCGGCCGCGACGTCATCAAGCGCGGCTGGCCCTATCTGTCGGTACTCGTGTTCCTGATCTGGGGCCTGCTCTACATGCGGTGGGAATACTACACGCCGTGGTATGCCTGCCTGCTGATGGTGGCGCTGTCGTTCCTGCGGCGGGAAACGTGGATGACGCCGGTCCGGCTGTTCTCGACCATGCGCCAGATCGGCGTGCTGATCACCCAGACCACGGCGATCATCCTGCCGATCGCCTTCGTGGTCAGCGCGCTGACCATCACCGGCGTTACCGGCTCGCTGACCTCGGGTTTGATCGGTCTCGGCGGCGGCAACATCTATCTGATCATCTTCTTCGGCGTGTTAGCCTGCATCGTCATGGGCATGGCCGGCCTGGCCATCGTCGCCTACATCTTCCTGGCGGTGACGCTGGCCCCGGCCATCATCAGCGCCGGCGGCCTGAACACCGTCGCGGTGCACTTCTTCATCGTCTACTACGCCATGCTCTCGGTGATCACGCCGCCGGTCGCAACCGCCGCCTTCCTGGCCGCGACCATCGCCGGAGCCAACCCGATGCGCACCTCGTTCATGGCGATGCGGCTTGGCGTGGTGATCTACTTCCTGCCGCTGTTCTTCCTGTTCCAGCCGGCGCTGGTGCTGCAGGGCGACCTGACGCCGCTGATCTGGGTGCTGCCCTCGATCATCGTCGGTATCATCCTGATCTCCGGCGGGTTCGAGGGCTATCTGCTGGGCTTCGGCCTCGTGAAGCCCTGGCTGCGGCCGCCGCTGGCGATCGCCGGCTTCGCCTTCAGCTTCCCCGGCCCGACCACGACGCTGGCGGGTGGGGTTGCATCGCTGGCGGTCGTGGCGCTGGTCTGGCGCGACAATCGGACAGCGCAGGCCGCACCGGCACCGGGCGACTCTAGAGCGTGATGGGATCGGGTTTGGATCTATCCTGAGTTAGCGAAATAGTTTGCGCATTCTTGTGGAGGTGCAGTGCAGGTTGGGAGGTTGCGTCCGATGGCGTCGCAGACGGCGGCGGATCGGGCGCATTCCTTTCGGAGCCTGTGCTTGAGCTTGGAGAAGAACTGCTCGATCGGGTTCAGGTCGGGGAGTATTCGGCAAGATCAAGAGCTTGGCGCGGGCCGCACGCGGCGCCAGATCGGTAGGTTCAGATGACGACGTCCCCACCAGCAGGTGAAGGATCGAGAGCGGTCAAGCGGATGCTCGAATTCATTCGCCATCACCGATTGCAGAAGGGCGACCGGCTGCCCTCGGAGCGCGAGCTGTCGGACCGCTTTGGCGTCACCCGCAGCTCGGTGCGTGAAGCGCTGGCGGTTCTCGATGCGCTGCGGCTGACGGAACGCCGGCCGAAGTCCGGCATTTTCCTGCGTAACGCGCTCGAAGACAGCGGGCTTGATTCCCTGGTCATCCAGGCCAATCTGGATTTGCCGTTCGACGAGCGCACCATGCGCGACGTGACCGAGGCCAGGGTGATATTCGAGACCCATGCCGTCGGCCTCGCATGCGCGCGCAGGACGGATGCGGATCTCGACAGGTTGCGCGAGCTGGTCGCCGTTTATGCCAGCCGGGTGCAGGCCGAGCTCAATGTCGCCGATGAAGACGTCGAGTTTCATCTGGCAATGGCTGCGGCCAGCCGGAATGCCATCATCGTTCGAACCCTCACGCCCTTGTTCCTCATGAGCTTTCAATGGCGGCGGAAGTACTTCTCATCGTCCGTCATTCGCCGCCGCTCACTGGCCGATCATCAGGAATTCGTTGCCGCCATCGCTGACAGGAACGTTCCCCGTGCGACGGCTCTGGTGCAAAGGCATGTCCATTCGGCATCCGACGAGGTTCTGGCGCTGGTGGAAAGAAATGTGCAGCCGGAATCTCGCAACCAGCAGGCAGCTCGAGAGGAGTAGCGTTGCCGGGAAAACCGGCTCCCGCAGCGCAAGTCGAAGCCGGTTTCGATCCGCACCAAATGAACAACAACCACGAAGGGAGAAACAACCATGAAAAACAAACAGACACGGCGCGAGTTCGGTGCCACCGCGCTTGCCGGTATCGCCGCCTCCGTCCTGCCCGCGCCCTACGTCTTTGCCCAAGGTAAAAAATACGATCCGGGCGCCACCGACAGCGAAATCAAGCTGGGCCAGACCGTGCCGCACAGCGGCCCCGGTTCGCTCTACGGCGTGCTCGGCCGGGTCGGCGAAGCCTATTTCCAGATGCTCAACGAAAAGGGCGGCATCAACGGCCGCAAAGTGAAGTTCCTCACCATGGACGATGCCTACAGCGCGCCGAAATGCGTCGAGGCGACGCGGCGGCTGGTCGAACAGGAAGAGGTACTGGCGCTGTTCGGCTCGCTCGGCACCGCGCCGCAGACCGCCGTGCACAAATACCTCAACTCCAAGGGCGTGCCGCAGCTGCTGCTCAACACCGGCGCGTCGAAATGGAACGATCCGAAGAACTTCAAATGGACCATGGCGGGCCTGCCGCTGTACCCGACCGAAGCGCGGATCCTCGCCAGGCATGTGCTGTCGAAGAACCCGAACGCCAAAATCGGCATCCTCTACCAGAACGACGATTTCGGCCGCGATTTTCTGGCGCCGTTCAAGAAGGTGCTGGCCGATGCCGGCGGCGGCGCCAAGGTGATCATGGAGCAGACCTACGACCTGACCGAGCCGACGATCGATTCGCAGCTCATCAATCTGTCGAAGTCGGGCGCCGACGTCTTCTACAACATCTCGACCGGCAAGGCGTCGTCGCAGTCGATCCGCAAAGTGGCCGAGCTCGGCTGGAAGCCGCTGCATCTGCTGTCCGCCGGCTCGACGGGGCGTTCCATCCTCAGCGCCGCCGGCCTCGAAAACGCGAAGGACATCGTCGCCATCCGCTATGCCAAGGAAGTCGGCGTGCCGCGCTGGGTGAATGATCCCGACGTGATGGCGTTCGAGGCGTTGCGCAACAAGTATCTGCCGACCGTCGATCCCGACAACACCATCGCCTTCGCCGGCTATGGCCAGGTGGCGTCGATGGCCGAAATCCTGCGCCGCTGCGGCGACGATCTGACCCGCGCCAACGTGCTGAAACACGCGACGACGCTGGCGGGCTTCCACTCGCCCTACTTCCTCGACGGCGTCAATTTCAGCTACACCCCCGACGACTACACGCCGATGAAGACGCTCTACATCTCGCAGTTCAACGGCAAGGACTGGGACATCTCCGACAAGCCGGTCACGGAGTAACACTTTCTTCTCCCCTCCCTCCACGCGCTGCGTGCGCGGGGGGAGGGGAGCGCACCGAGCTTGTTGCGCCGCCGTTGCTCTCACGCTGACGAACGGATTGATTGCCCCGAACAAAAAACCCCGGCCGCGAGGCCGGGGTTTTCGATTTCCGGAAGATGCGCCGCGATCAGTACTTCGCGATCACCGGGGCGTTGAAGTGATAGTTCACCCCGGTGCGGAAGATGTGTTCCTGAACCCGGGTGGTGGTGGTGGCGGTGATGGTTGCCGCGCCGACAACCGGAACCGCAAAGGCGCCCGAGCTCGAGCCGAGATCGACATAAAGATATTCGCTCTTCGAGGTCCAGTTCGGCCCAAGCAGCCCGAGCAGGGTGAACGGGGTCTCGATGCCGCCGCCGACGGTCCAGCCGCCCTTGGTGTCCGAGAACTCGACGTCGCTGTTCACGCCGAACAGGGTCGAATTGACGCGGGTCTTGATGTTGCCATAGGCGTAACCGCCGGTGGCATAGAACAGCGTGGAGCCGACCGAATAGCCGAGGCGGCCGCGCGCGGTGCCGAACCAGGGCAATTTGGCGTTATAGGCCGCGAAGGAAGCCCCGTTGCAGAACGCGACGCAGGCCTGCTTGTCGCGCTGGCTCGATGCCTGGATATCGGCTTCGACGCCGAACACCCAGTTCGAGGCCTGCCAGTTGTAGCCGGCCTGGATGCCGCCGACGATGCCCTCCGGGCTCAGATTGAACCGTTCGGTACCGATCGGCCCGAGGTTTACGGCGAGCGAGCTGCGGTCGCGTGCGTAGCCCGAGCCGATATTGCCGCCGAGATAGAAGCCAGCCCAGTTCGCCGGCGGCGGCGTCACATAATTGCTGTTGCCCCCGATGCGGTAGTTGAGGCCGACCCGGAAGATGTGTTCGCGAATGTCGGTGGTCAGGGTCTGCGCGGCTCCGTTCAGGATGAAGGCATCCTGCCGGTCACCGAGATTGACATAGAGGTATTCGATCTTGCCGGTCCAGTTGCCGCCGAGCGAGGCCTCGACGCCGCTGCCATAGGTCCAGCCGCTGCGGTTCTGGTTGGACGAGAATGTACCCGTCCCTCCGAAGGCGGCTTCCGTGAGGGTGGTCTTGACGCTGCCATAGGCCCAACCGCCCGTGACATAGCTCAGGACCGGTCCCCTGGCGATACCGATGCGGCCGCGAACCGTGCCGAACCAGTCGAGCTTCTGATTGTACTGGGCGTTCAGCGCGGCGGTGCAGCCGAGCAGACAGGTATTGGTGTCGCTCATGCCCGTGCCCTGGATGTCGGCCTCGACACCGAGAACCACCGGACCCACGATGGAATTGGTCTGCCAGTTGTAGCCGATCTGGCCGCCACCGAGGGCGCCCTGCGGATTGAGGTGGGATACCTCGAATGAAGGGGCGGCGGGAACGTCGAGGCGGGTATAGTCCCGGCCCATGCCGACGCCGGCGTTCACGCCGAGATAAAATCCGGTCCAGTCGTACACCATGGCGACTGGCGCCTTGAGATACGGCGCCCTGGCGCGAAGGTCCGCCGCCTGGGCGTTGGCCGCTACTGCAAGAAACGCCGTGGTGGCGAGGAGTCTTTTCATCGTTGAATTCCCAATTGCATTCCGGGAGGGAACCTATCCGTCGCTGCGCATCCTGTCTGTGCCTTGCCGGCTACACACGGCGGAAATCGATCCGTCATGTGTCGGTAACACATTTGAAACTATTTGGTTTTTCGGCTCGACCGATCAGGCCATGCGGGCCTAACCTGCGGCGGTGAGATCCGCTGAACCAGACCCTCTTTCGCCCGCTTTGCTGCCCGAAAAATTCCTGCGCTGGTTCGCCGGCCGCGGCTGGACGCCCCGCGCGCATCAACTCGACTTGCTGCAGAAAGCCCGCGACGACCGTTCGGCACTGCTGATCGCCCCGACCGGCGCCGGCAAGACCCTGGCGGGATTTCTGCCGACGCTGGTGGAATTGAGTGTTCCCACCTCCCCGCTGCGCTCTTCTTCTCCCCTCTCCCCGCGAAGCGGTGGGGAGGGGTCGGGGGTGGGGGGTCTATCCGCGCGTACGACTGGCAGCGAACTGGCGGAAACTCCCCCCACCCCCAACCCCTCCCCACCACGCGCTGCGCGCGCGGGAGGAGGGGGGCGCACCGTGCACGCCGCACCGTCGTTCGCCAACCTCGACTCTACTGGACGCGGCGTCGCGAATTCCCGCGGCCTCCACACCCTCTACATTTCGCCCTTGAAAGCGCTCGCGGTCGATATCGCGCGCAACCTGGAGGCGCCGATAGCCGGGATGGGATTGCCGATCAAGGTCGAGACCCGCACCGGCGACACGCCGGTGTCGCGGCGGCAGCGGCAGCGGCGCTATCCGCCGGATATCCTGCTGACCACGCCCGAGCAGCTGGCGCTGCTGCTGTCGTCCGACGACGCGCCGTTCCTGTTCGGCTCGCTCAGGCGAATCGTGCTCGATGAGCTGCACGCGCTGGTGACGTCGAAGCGCGGCGATCTCCTCTCGCTCGGGCTGGCGCGGTTGTGGCAACTGGCGCCGCACATGCGCGCGATCGGGCTTTCGGCCACCGTGGCCGAGCCGGAATCGCTGGCGCGCTTCCTGGTGCCGCAGCGCGGCGGCAACAGTGAAGCCGCCGACATCGTCGTCGCCGGCGGCGCGGCGGCGCCCGTCGTCGAGATGCTCGATACCAGGGAACGCCTGCCCTGGGCCGGCCATTCCGCGCGCCACGCGCTCAATGAAGTCTACGAGCTGATCAAGGCCAACAAGACCACATTGGTGTTCGTCAACACCCGCAGTCAGGCCGAGATGCTGTTCCAGGACCTGTGGCGCATGAACGACGACAATCTCGCCATCGCGCTGCATCACGGCTCGCTCGACGTCGCCCAGCGCCGCAAGGTCGAGGACGCCATGGCGGCCGGAAAGCTGCGCGGCGTGGTCTGCACCTCCTCGCTCGATCTCGGTGTCGACTGGGGCGATGTCGATCTCGTCATCAATATCGGCGCGCCGAAGGGCGCCTCGCGGCTGATGCAGCGCATCGGCCGCGCCAATCACCGCATCGACGAGGCCTCGCGCGCCGTGCTGGTTCCGGCCAACCGCTTCGAGGTGCTGGAATGCCGCGTCGCCATCGACGCGGTGGCGGAGAACGCGCAGGACACCCCGCCGCTGCGCACGGGCGCGCTCGACGTGCTGGCACAGCATGTGCTCGGCCGCGCCTGCGGCGAGCCGTTTCTGTCCGACGAGCTGTACGCCGAGGTGCTGACCGCGGCGCCCTATGCCGACCTGACCCGGACCGACTTCGACGACACCGTCGATTTCGTCGCCTCCGGCGGCTACGCGCTGAAAACCTACGAGCGTTTTGCCCGCATCAAGCAGGACAGGACCGGCCGCTGGCGCGTCACCAATCCCCGGGTGCGGCAGAGCTACCGGCTCAATGTCGGCACCATCGTCGAGGACACCATGCTGAAGGTCCGGCTGGTGCGCGGCGGCAAGGGGAGCGGCAAGGGATCGACCGGCGCGGTGGCGCGCGGCGGCCGGATGCTGGGGCAGATCGAGGAAGTTTTCATCGAGGGGCTGGTGGTCGGCGACACCTTTGTGTTTGGCGGCGAGGTGGTGCGCTACGAGGCGCTGATGGAAGACCATGTCTACGTCTCCCGCGCCAGCGACAAGGACGCCAAAGTGCCGTCCTATATGGGCGGCAAGTTTCCGCTCTCGACCTACCTTGCCGAACGCGTCCGCAAACTGCTCGACGACGATCGGGCCTGGAAGGCGTTGCCGGAGCAGGTCCGCGACTGGCTGTCGCTGCAGCGCGACGTTTCGCGCGTGCCGGGCGTGCGCGAATTGCTGATCGAAACCTTTCCGCGCGCCAACAAGCATTACCTGGTCTGCTACCCGTTCGAGGGACGGCTGGCGCACCAGACCCTCGGCATGCTGCTGACGCGGCGGATGGAGCGGGCGCGGGTCCGGCCGCTCGGCTTTGTCGCCAATGAATATGCGCTGGCGGTGTGGGGCCTCGGCGACATCTCGTTCATGATCCGGCAGGGCAAGCTCGACCTGGGCGCGCTGTTCGATCCGGACATGCTGGGCGACGATCTCGAGGCGTGGCTGGCGGAATCCGCCTTGATGAAGCGCACCTTTCGCACCTGCGCCGTCATTTCCGGGCTGATCGCGCGGCGCTTCACCGGCGAGGAGAAGAGCCGGCGGCAGGTGCTGTTCTCCACCGACCTGATCTACGACGTGCTGCGCAAGCACCAGCCCGACCACCTGCTGCTGCGCGCCGCCCGCGCCGACGCCGCCACCGGGCTGCTCGATATCCGCCGGCTCAGTGATATGCTCCTGCGGATCAAGGGACGAATCACCCACCGGGAACTGATGCGGATTTCGCCGCTCGCGGTCCCCGTGATGCTGGAGATCGGCCGCGAATCCGTCTATGGCGAAGCCTCCGACGAACTGCTGGCGGAAGCCGCCGACGAACTGGTCAAAGAGGCGATGTCGTAGAATAAATGGACAAGCTGCGCGCCAATGTCTCAACATCGTCATGCCCGGGCTCGTTCCGGGCATCTACGTCTTTCTTGATGATGCCAAGACGTGGATGGCCGGGCATAGGCGAGCGGAAGCGACGCCGTCCTTCAGACGGCTATGCCCGACCATGACGAGTGTAGCCATTGACATTCCTCCTTGTTCCTCAGTGACCGTTGCCGGCGCGACGTTGGTCGTCGCCGGCGTGACCCTGGTCGCCGATCTCTCCGGCGCGCTGTTCTGGGAAGAACAGGGCCTGCTCGTGGTCTCCGACCTGCATCTGGAAAAAGGCTCCAGCTTTGCCATGCGCGGCGTGCTGCTGCCGCCGTTCGATACCGTGGCGACGCTCGGCCGACTCGCCGCCGTCATCGCGCGGCACGACCCGCATATGGTGATCGCGCTGGGCGACAGTTTTCACGACCGCGACGCCCATGGCCGGCTGTCTACTAACGACCGCGAGGCGCTGTCGGCCTTGCAGGCGCGGCGCGACTGGATCTGGATCTCGGGCAATCACGACCCGGCGCTGCCGTCCGATCTCGGCGGCGTCGTCGCCGAGGAAGTCGCCATCGGCCCGGTCACCTTCCGTCACGAACCATCCGGTGCGGCAGGCGAAATCGCCGGCCATCTGCATCCCAAGGCGCGTGTCTCGACCCGCGGCCGTTCGCTGGAGCGGCGCTGCTTTGCCAGCGACGGCGAGCGCGCCGTGATGCCGGCGTTCGGCGCCTATGCCGGCGGCCTCAACATCCGCGACGCGGCGTTCGCGCGGATATTCGAGGCCACGGCCTTGATGGCCCATGTGCTCGGCGATCGCAGGCTGCACACCATCGCCGCGTCGCGGTGCTATTGAGCGCTTCAGGGCAAATGCTGTAGCCGTAGCCCGGATGAAGCGCAGCGAAATCCGGGGCTGGCCACTGATGTCGATTCCCGGATTGAGCTGTGCTCCATCCGGGCTACCGCGCCGCGCCTGTAGCCGACCGTCCGTCGACGAAAATCATCCTCGTGCGCGGCGCAGGGCGATGTCCAGTTTACCCTTCAGCTTCTCCCAGCGCTGATCTTCCGCCTGCGAGCGCTTTTCGAGTGCGGCGCGCTCGACATCGATCCGGCTCGTCCGCTCTTGATGGTCCTGCCTGGCTTGCTCGATCGCGGCCTCGGCCTTGGCCACGGCCTGCTCCCGGCGCTCTCGTTCCTTCGCCCTCGCGGCTTGCTGCTTTCGCCGCTCGCTTTCGCGCTGCTTCTGCTCTCTCTCATAGGCGAGGGCGGCCTTGCGCGAGGCCTTGTCATCGACCTTGCGCGCCGGCCGTTTGACAGGCTTCGCACGTTGTCTTTTGGGTTTGCTTTTGACTTCCGGACCGGAAAGGTCATCGGGCAGGTCGGCGTCTTGCCGGAATGGACCATTCGATCCGACCGGACGCCTGAGAACGACGCCTGGCCTGGACATCGTGGCGGCGACGATTTCGGGGTCGTCAACTTCGCTGGCGAAACCCTGATGGAACAGGTTGCTCTTGGCTCCCCAGGCCTCCAGCGCCGCCTTCATCGAAGGCGCCGCAATGGCCATGTCGAAGAAGCCCACCGACGTCTGATAGGTTTTGAGTTTTCTCGCCATACGTCCGCGCCGTTTGTCTGATCCCGCTCCTTCCTACCACGGCACGCCTCCGTCCATGCCCTCTTCCATCAGCGCCGGTGAGAACGGCGGGTTCTTCTGCGGAATTGCCACGGGAACTCCTGGACCCGATGGGTGTTGCCAGCCAATCGGAAATTGTGGACGGCAACCGTGGATGAAGCCAGCGACGGCCGCTCGCCATGGCGGACCGGTAGAAGGAGGTGACTGTGGCAAGTACATTTGATCGCGTTCCCCGTCATACCAGCGAAGATATCAATCGACGGATTCAGCAGGAAATCAGGAGTAACGTCCGACACTACGCCCAGAACACCCACGAGATTCCGCGCCGTCTGCGCGAGTTGAGGGAGGAATGGGACATCGAGCGGGCGATCGAGGCCAACGCATCGGCTCTTGCATTTACCGGCACCGTGCTAGGCGCTACAGGCGATCGCCGCTGGTTTGCACTCCTGGCGCTGGTAACCGCATTCCTGTTTCAGCACGCCATCCAGGGATGGTGCCCGCCGGTTCCGATTCTTCGGCGGCTTGGCTTTCGCACGGCCCATGAGATCGAGCAGGAACGAACCGCCTTGATGGCTCTGCGCGGGGATTTCGACGGTGTTGCTGGCGCGCCAGACAAGGCCGCGGCAGCCCTTGCGGCCGTGGAGCTATGAGGAACTGGCCGAGCCACCCGGTCAATGGTGTCGCTGGCATCACGCATGCCAGCGACTGGCACGTTACTTTGCATGGGGTTGTTTTCAATATTTTGTCCGGGAGCCAGAACCGCGGGGTCTTGCGGCTACCGGGCGCGCTTGCGCCGCTTGCGTTGATCGGGAATTGCGATGCCGCCCGGCCCCTTGCGGGCGACGCTTTCGCTTCGTGACGACAGAAACCCCTCGATCTGTTCCGGCGGCATCGGCCGGCTGACCAGATAGCCCTGGATATCGGTGCAGCCGTCGGCGGCGATGCGGGCCAATTGCTCGTCGGTTTCAACGCCTTCGGCGACTGTCGCCATCCCGAGGCTTTGCCCGAGCGTGGCGATGGCGCGCACGATGGCCTGGCCGACCGCGTCGTTCGACTCGCCCCGAACGAAGGATTGATCGATCTTGATCCGGTCGAACGGAAAGCTGCGCAAATAGCCCAGCGACGAGTAGCCAACTCCGAAATCATCGAGCGCGACGCGAACGCCGATGCCGCGGAGGGTTTGCAGCATGGTGAGCGCGCTGCCCTGCGCATTGAGCATGACGCTTTCGGTGATCTCGAGTTCGAGCCGCTGTGAATTGAGGCCGCTTTCCGCCAGCGCCGACAGGATCGTGGTGACGAGATTCGGGTTCTTGAACTGGATCGCCGACACATTGATGGAAATCCTGTGCGCGCCGGGCCAGCCGGCGGCCTCGCGGCAGGCGGTCCGCAGCACCCATTCGCCGATCGAGGTAATGATGCCGGTATCTTCGGCGACCGGAATGAATTCGACCGGCGACACCGCGCCGCGGGTCGGGCTTTGCCAGCGCAGCAACGCCTCGAAGCCGGTGACGGCATTGCGCCGCAGATTGACCTGAGGCTCATAGACCAGCGCGAACTCGCCCAGCGCCAGCGCGCGGCGCAGGTCGATCTCGAGGTTGCGCCGGTACTGCATCTTCTGATCCATCGCCTCCTCAAAGAAGCGACAGGTCCCGCTTCCGTCGCTCTTGGCCCGATGCAGCGCGAGGTCGGCGTTCTTCAGCAATTGCTCGCTGTCGGTCGGGCCCGCCGGCAGCAGGGCAATGCCGATGCATACGTCCGTATCGATCAACTGACCCTCGACCATGTAGGAGCGGCCGATTTGGTCAATCAGCCGGCCGGCGAGATAGGCCGCCGATAACGGTTGCGGTTGCCCGGTCTGGACAATGGCGAACTTGTCGCCTCCGAGCCGGGCCACGATATCGTCGCGTCCGAGGGCGGCGCGGATCCGTTCCGCCACCAGCCGCAGCAGCCCGCCGCCGATGTCGCGCCCAAGCGATTCGTTGATCGCCTTGAAGCGATCGAGATCGATCACCAGCACGGCCGCGGTTTCGGGCACCCGATCCGGCTTCACCAGCAGTTCCGTGAGCTGTTCGTGGAACTTGAGGCGGTTGCCGAGTTTGGTCAGGGTGTCGGTGCGCGCCTTGGCCGACCGTTCGGTCATGTCGTAGGCGCTGACCAGCCAGCCGCCGTCCATCGGAATGGTCTCGACCCAGAACGCGCGGCCATCGGACAGGGTGATCTGGCGATCGGTCTTGCCGTTGTGGGCGCCGGCTTCGCGGTTGATGCGATCGATCAGTTCGCTGTCGCCGAACAGTCGGGCGAACACGATATTGGGCTGCAGCAGCTTGCCGTCGGGCCCGACGATCGCAACGGCCCGGTCCATGCTCATGAAGGCGCGCAGCGCCAGTTCGGCCGCCCGGTCGGAATCGCTGGCTGGAGAAGCTTTGGCGGAAATGCTCGCTGTCATAATGCAGCCAGCAGAGGCCGTTGGCGTTGCGAATCCGTCAACCGCTTCAGGCGATGCCGCCCAAGGTAAACAGCGGGTTGTCGACGGGGTCGCAATTGTGTCGGGCCGCGGACACAGGCGTCGCCGCGCGGCGACCGTCTAATCCTTGCGGAACACGATCGAGGCCATCCAGCCGGTCATCAGCGCCATCATCGCCGTGGCCAGGCCATAGAAGAAACCATTGTGGCGCGCCGAGTTGGCGACGAACTGCTCGAAGCCGACCTTGACGATCTCGAACGCGGTTTCGGTCCTGGTCACCAGCGCGCCGTCGGAGAACAGCTTGATCTCGACGTCGTAGGTTCCGATCGGCACTTCGCCGGGCAGTGGAATACCGGTGCGAAACAGCGTCGGCGTCAGGAACGTCACCGCGGAGGTCGCCTCGCGATAGAGGCCGTGCTGCGAGCGCAGCCGCACGAAGGCGCTGCGGAATGCATCGTTCGGCACCACGTCGGCAAAATCGGGTCCGACGCGCTGGGTCAGCAGCACGTTGTTGAGGCCGAGCTGCTGGCGCCGCGCGACCTCGGGCGAAGCGATGGCGTCGAACGGCCGGTTGGAGAACAGCGCGAGATAGGTCGGGACTTTGAGGAATTCCCGGGAATCGGTGTTGATCCAGATGCCGAGTTTGCGCTCCTTGCGGCGCGTCACCATGTCGGCGCGCGGGCCGGAGACGGTCACGACCAGATCGTAATTGTTGCGGGTCGCGGGCGTCGAGGCGTCCTTTTCGACCGAGCCGAACAGCACCAGTTCCTCGCCGGAATAATTCGGCGTCACGGTCACCCGGTGGTTCGAGACCGAGACGATCAGCCGTTCTGCGCGCGCCGGCACCGTCAACGCGGCGCCGACCACCAACGTGAGCAAGAAAGCTGCCAGCGGGGTGCGTTCGATCATCCGCTGCCTCCGGTTTCCCGGATGGTGAAGAGTTCGTCGGGGCGGATCACCAGTTCGACCGCGAATCGGATTCCGACCGCGAGGATCAGCAGGCCGAGCAGCAGCCGCAGATGTTCGCCGCGGATCTTCTGGCCCGCCCGCGCCCCGAACTGCGCGCCGGTGACGCCGCCGACCATCAGGATCAGCGCCAGCACCGCATCGACCAGATGATTGGTGACCGCGTGCAGCATGGTGGCGATCACCATGGTCACCAGCGTCAGCACCATCGAGGTGCCGATCACGGTCGAGGTCGGCACCCGCAACAAATAGATCATGATCGGAATCAGGATGAAGCCGCCGCCGATGCCCATCACCGCGCCGATGAAGCCGATGATCAGGCCGACCACGACGACCGGAATGACCGAAAGGTAGATCTTGGAGCGCTTGAAGCGCATCTTCAGCGGCAGGCCGTGAATCCAGCCGTGGCTGCCCGAGCGCCGCGCCAGCGGCGCCACGCCGCGCCGCGCCCGCATGATGGCGCGCAAGCCCTCCCAGAACATCAGGGCGCCGACGGCGGTCAGGAGGATGACGTAGGACAGCGCGATCATCAGGTCGAGCTGGCCGAGCGAACGCAGCAGCGTGAAGGTCCAGACCCCGAGCCCGGTGCCGACGATGCCGCCGCATAACAGCACCACCGCCAGCGCCGGGTCGATGGCGCGGCGGCGCCAGTAGGACAGCGCGCCGGAGAACGACGACGCCGCGATGTGGCTGGCGACCGAAGCCACCGCGACCGCGGGCGCGATGCCGACGAAGATCAGCAGCGGCGTCATCAGGAACCCGCCGCCGATCCCGAACATGCCGGACACGAAGCCGACCGCCGCGCCCATCGCCAGGATGAGGAAAACGTTGACCGGAATGTCGGCGATCGGGAGGTAGAGCTGCACGCGCGGTTACTTCTG
>JAUXWH010000013.1 GCA_030681365.1 Bradyrhizobium sp. | reverse complement strand
CAGAAGTAACCGCGCGTGCAGCTCTACCTCCCGATCGCCGACATTCCGGTCAACGTTTTCCTCATCCTGGCGATGGGCGCGGCGGTCGGCTTCGTGTCCGGCATGTTCGGGATCGGCGGCGGGTTCCTGATGACGCCGCTGTTGATCTTCGTCGGCATCGCGCCCGCGGTCGCAGTCGCCTCGGTCGCCAGCCATATCGCGGCCTCGTCATTCTCGGGTGCGCTGAGCTACTGGCGCCGGCGTGCCATCGACCCGGCGCTGGCGCTGGTGCTGTTAAGCGGCGGCACCGTCGGCACCGGGCTCGGGGTCTGGACCTTCACGCTGCTGCGCTCGCTCGGCCAGCTCGATCTGATGATCGCGCTGTCCTACGTCATCCTTCTGACCGCCGTCGGCGCCCTGATGTTCTGGGAAGGGCTGCGCGCCATCCTGCGGACGCGGCGCGGCGTGGCGCCGCTGGCGCGGCGCTCGGGCAGCCATGGCTGGATCCACGGCCTGCCGCTGAAGATGCGCTTCAAGCGCTCCAAGATCTACCTTTCGGTGATTCCGGTCATCGCGGTCGGCCTGATCATCGGCTTCATCGGCGCGGTGATGGGCATCGGCGGCGGCTTCATCCTGATCCCGATCCTGATCTACCTGCTGCGGGTGCCGACCTCCACCGTGATCGGCACCTCGATGGTGCTGACGCTGGTGACGATGGTGATCGCCACCATGCTGCACGCGGTCACCAACCATCTGGTCGATGCGGTGCTGGCGCTGATCCTGATGGTCGGCGGCGTCACCGGCGCCCAGTTCGGCGCGCGGGCGGGCCAGAAGATTCGCGGCGAGCACCTGCGGCTGCTGCTCGGCCTGTTGATTCTCGCGGTCGGGATCCGTTTCGCGGTCGAACTCGGGATCCGCCCCGACGAGCTTTTCACCCTCAGGGAAACCGGAGGCGCCGGATGATCGCGCGCGCCTCACTCGCAGCCGTTGTCGTCGCGCTGGCGCTGGGCGCGGGCTTCGCGGCATCGCCGGCCCGGGCAGAGAAGCTGATCGTCTCGGTCTCGAACCACCGCGTGACCGTGACGCCGAACTATTCCGGCGAGGAACTGGTGCTGTTCGGTTCGGTCGAAAAGGACGCCTCCACGCCGGCGACCCGCACCAGTTACGATCTGGTCGTGACCGTCTCCGGCCCGCGCGCCGACATAGTGACGCGCCGCAAGGAGCGCAAGCTCGGCATCTGGATCAACACCGACTCGCGGCAGTTTCTCCAGGTGCCGACCTATCTGGCGCTGTTCTCCAACCGGCCGTTCGACGCCATCGCCTCGCCCGAGGTGATGCGGCGGCAGCAGCTCGGCCTCAACAACGTGCTGCTGACCCAGCGCGTCGGGCCCGATTATGCCGACGTGGTGCCCAACGATCCGTTCCGCAGTGCCTTCGTGCGGCTGCGCGCGCAGCACGGCCTCTACCGCGAGGAGACCTCGGCGGTGACGTTCCTGACGCCGACGCTGTTTCGCACCGGCATCCCGCTGCCCGGCGAAGTGCCGATCGGAACCTATGACGTCGAGATCAAGCTGTTCGCCGACGGCGCGCTGGTGACCAAAACCGAAACCGCGTTCGAAATCGTCAAGGTCGGCTTCGAGCAGTTCGTCGCCAACTCCGCGCGCAACAACGGTTTTTTCTATGGCCTGGCCACGGCGTTCATGGCGCTGATGACCGGCTGGATGGCGTCGATCGTGTTCCGCAAGGACTGAGCTGCCGGTCCGTTGAAATACGGAGCCATGACGCCAGCCCGACGCATTTTCCGCGCGCGACGAGGTATTTACCTATCGTCCGGAACCAGCTGTTGCGGGTGTGCCCGCAGCTGTGGCGCTCCAATCTAGCAACGTCATTGCGAGCGAAGCGAAGCAATCCAGTTTTCGCGCAACGACACCGAAAGCTGGATTGCTTCGTCGTAAGCGCTCCTCGCAATGACGCTGTGAAGTTCCGATTTGGACTTCGAACAGCTGAAAATGGCTTGAATTCTACTTCTGACAAACCGAAGCTGTTTGCCCGTCGAGTTGCTTTCATCCTCCCCTGGAGGGGGAGCGTGAGCGAGTCGCGGCCCGCATTTCATCGAATGACTCTGCTCAATAACACCGCGACGTGGCGATGGTGCCGCCTGTGATCGTCGAGCACATGCGCGATCCAGTCAGTGGGCGGTGTGTCAGGAAAACCATCGCCGACGAACGAATTAAACCCCGGCAGCGATATGGAAGCCTATACCTGCAGGCCAATGCGATTCGCTGGGATCGCCGCTGGAAGGAACGCCAATATGCACAAGCTTGCCTGGATCGTGACACTCGCCGCGCTTGCCGCGGCGCCGGCTGCGGCTGCGGCTGACACAGCGATGCCCGAACTGCGCGGGACCTGGAAAGGCGAGAGTCACTCCATCGTCATGGGCGCCGGCCCCCATCATCCCGATGCCAGGACGGCCGAACCGCGGTTCACCGCCGTTCCGTTCACGCTGGTGATCGACAAGCAAGACGGCCGCCGGTTCTTCGGAAAATTCTCGTCGAGCCAGCACAGCGAGACGGTGATCGCCGTCGTCTCGCGCGGCGGCACGATCTTCATGGCCGACGACGACGGCTACAACGTCGGCACCATGCTTGCGCCGGATCGCATGGAGCTCTGCTACCTGCATTCGTCATCGGCCAAACGCATTGCGTCATGCACGGAGCTGACCAGGCAGAAGCCGTAGGGCTCAGCCGCGGCCGGACTGCACCTGACGGTCGACGGTCAGGCGGCGGCCGGCGGGCTGAACATCTTCCTCATGTTCGCCAAATAGTGATCTTCCGAGGTCGTCCAGCGCAGGTCGGCGACGAGCCTGGTGTCAGGGCCGGCGGGATAGCGGATCCTGCTGCCCTGCTCGGTCGCGGCCGCGAAGACGGCCCCGGCGACCTCGGCCTCCGTGCAATAGGGCGTCGGATAGTCGGCCATCTTCGCGAAACAGGCCTGGGCAAAAGACCCATATTCCGCCGGGATCAATCCCTGCATGCGCGCGCCGCCATTGGCGGTGAAGCTGGTGGTCGGCGCATAGCCGGGCTCCACCAGCCTCGCCTTGATGGCGAACGGCTCCAGCTCGTGGGACAGGGACTCGGTAAAACCCTCGACCGCGCATTTGCTGGCGGCGTAAACCGCCACCAGCGGCATCGGCGCAATGCCGGCGCTCGACGTGACGTTGACGATGACGCCCTGCCCCTGCTTGCGCATGTGCGGAATGATCGCACGGCAGGTCGCGAACACGCCGAAAGTGTTGGTCTCGAATATCTCGCGCACCGTGCTGTCCGGCGTGGCCTCAACGACCGAGGCCATGCCGATGCCCGCATTGTTCACCAGCACGTCGATGGCGCCGAACGCGGCAACGCCGGCGGCGATGGCCTCGCCGATGCTGCCGGCATCGGTGACGTCGAGCGGCAGCAGTTTCAGCCGCGCCGACGTCGTCGCGAACACCGCGGGATCGGGCCGGCGCATGGTCGCAAGCACGTTCCAGCCGCGCTCGAGAAAGAGTTCGGCCATCGCCTTGCCATAGCCCGATGAGGTGCCGGTGATGAGGATCGTGCTGGTCATGAGGCTCTTCCTTTGCTGTTTCCGCCCCTCTGATAGACACCCTTCGCAAGACGATATATAATTAGACGTCGAATATTTATTATGGATCGTCCAGAATGGACCCTCTCAGCGAACTCATCGCCTTGCTGCGCCCGCACGCCGCGGTGTCGAAGCCGATCACCGGGCGCGGGAGGTGGGGCGTGCGCTATTCGGCTTACGGACTGCCGGGGTTCGCGATCGTGCTGTCAGGGCAATGCTGGCTGACGATCGACGGCACCGAACCGGTGCGGCTGGATCGCGGAGACTTCGTGCTGCTGCCGGCCACGCCGGCGTTCGCGCTGTCGAGCCAGCCGGGCGCCGATTGCGTGCATCGCGACCCCATGGACACGGCGGTTCGGCACGGCGAGCAGGAGGGCGAGCCCGACTTTCAGATGCTCGGCGGCGCCTTCGCCATCGAGATGGTCAACGCGCCGCTGCTGGTCGCGCTGCTGCCCGGCATCATTCACATTCGTGCGTTCGAAGGCGGCGCCGGACGGCTGCGCCGCATCATCGACCTGATCATGGAGGAATGCGGGTCCGATCATCCGGGCAAGGAAATGATCCTGCAACGTCTTCTGGAAGTCATGCTGGTGGAATCGCTGCGCTGGCGCAGCAACGGCGAGGACGCGCTGCCGGCCGGGTTGCTCCGCGGCATGCGCGATCCCGCTCTGGCGCGGGCGCTGCGGGCGGTGCATGGCAACGTTCGGGCGGGATGGACGGTGGCCGAACTCGCCGGGCTTGCGGGCATGTCGCGCTCGGCCTTCGCCGCGCGGTTCGGCGAGACCATCGGCTGCGCGCCCATCGAATATCTGTCGCGGTGGCGCATGGCGCTGGCGCAGGATGCGCTGAGCCGCGGCGGCAAGTCGCTGGACCGCCTTGCCGACGAGATCGGCTATGAATCTGCCAGCGCCTTCAGCACCGCGTTTCGCCGGCGCACAGGTTGCTCACCGGGCGCGTTCGCTCGCGCGCGCCGGGCGCAGGCGGAAACTCACCCCGCATAGCGCACGACGCCCGTGGCGGCGTGGAACGGGGCGGAACGACATGGCGCCGGTATTGACGATCGTGGCGCGCCGCCATTGGCGACAATGCCGGCGACCGGGACATTCCGAAATTTTCCTGATGTTCAGCGCAGCTCCGGGCCGACTCGGCCGTAAATGACGATACATGCCGGTTGGTGGCGACGGTGCTGCGGTTTTCTGGTTTCGAACTCGATCCGGAGCGCGGCGAGTTGCGCCGCCGACGGCGGGACGGGCAAGCCGGGCGTCGCGCGACTTCATCCGTGAATCAGGAACCTTTGCGCGATGCCAGCGAACCCGCCCACACGAGATGTCGCGGTCCATCTGAAGAGGCCGCCCGCCCTTTTCTCGCCGCCATCGTCCTTCAGGAACGCTGCAGGGGGCGGGTCCTGCCGGGGGCGGTATTCCCAAAGGATCCTGTGTGATCGTCCGACATTTGCTGCAACACGAGGCTACCGTTTCTCGCCGCGCCCTGCTGGGCGGGCTTGGATCCCTGGCCAGCGCGCTTGCGCTCGGCGGATGCGCCGGCCTGGGAGCGACGGGCGCGAGCTTCGATGCTTCATCGCTCTCGGTGGACCCTACATTACTCGTCACGACCACGCGCAAGCCGGTGAACGGCGGACGCGCGAAGCCGTGGTTCGGATCGGAGCGGGCTTCCGAGATGACCGTCGCACGGGCGAAGCTGGTGCCGCCTGACGACAGCCGCTTTTCTCTCGCAGCGGCCGGCCTTACCGGCTGGCGCCTTGACCGGATCGAGCCGGTTTCAGGAGAGGCAAGCAGTCTTCTCGCACAGGCCGGCGGACCGGATGTCCTGATCTACGTGCACGGCTTCAAGCAGACGTTCGAGACGGCGGCGCTCGATGCCGCACACCTCTCCGATGGCATCAAGTTCCGCGGCCAGACCATGGTCTTCTCCTGGCCGTCCAAGGCGGGACTGTTCGACTACGCCTATGATCGCGACAGCGCGATGTGGTCCCGCGACGGCTTCGAACGCGTGCTCCGTTCCATCGTGGCAAGCCCGAGCGCCGGCCGCGTCCACATCGTCGCGCACAGCATGGGAACCATGCTCACGCTCGAAAGCCTGCGCCAGCTCCATGCGCGATATGGCGATGCCGTCGCCGACAGGATCGGAGCCGTGGTGTTCGCCGCGCCTGATATCGACATGGACGTGTTCTCGTCCGCCATCGGCCGCATCGGTCCGCTCGCCCGCAAGATCACCGTCATCACCGCGACCAACGACCGCGCGCTGGCGCTTTCAGGGAAACTCGCCGGCGGGATGACACGTGTCGGCGCGGCCGAGAAGGCCGCCATCGAGCGACTCGGGGTGCGCGTGATCGATGCTTCCGACACGGGTTGGGGCATTATCAACCACGACTTGTTTTTGTCGAATGGGGAGGTCCGGCAGGTGATCCGCCGCTCGATCGATACCGCGGCGGCGTGAACCCGGCTTTGCGGCGGCGTGAACCCGGCTTTGCGGCAGCGATTGCGTCGGAAGGGCGCCTGCCGACCGCGCTGTCGCGCTCGGAGGAGGCTGGCCACTCGCGGTCGATAAAGACGCGGAAAAGAACGGAGGGTTTTGGCGCTCGCAGTTTTGTACTGAAATGGCGCGCCCGAAGAGATTCGAACTCCTGAGACCCCCTGGATTCGTAGTCTGGTGCTCTATCCAGCTGAGCTACGGGCGCTTGGCGCTGATCGCGTCGCCGCATAAGCGCGGACGAAAGTCGGCAGCGCAGGCGCCACGGGCGGTCATCCGTAACGTCGATCGCCTGGCCGAAAATCGAAGCTTGCACCGAAAATCCTCAAACCGAGGCTTGACGCGCTGATTTCCATGATGTTCTTTTTTTGTTCTTCAAGCCAATAGTCGGCACGCAGGCAATTGTAGAAATCCGCCCGGGACGCGGTTTTTTTGGGGGGACTTTGGATGGGATGGTTCGACTGGTTGAAGGCGAAGCCACGGTCACTCGGGCCGACGTCAGAAGGACTATACGGAAAGTTGCCGAGAGGAGCGCGCTGGACGGGCGGCCCCGATCCCGCAGGCGACCCCAGGAACTTCATCCCCCGTCCTGGAGACTACGTCTTCGATATCTCCGAGTGGAGATGGGAGGAGCAACTTTGGATTGAAGCCACGACGGGTGCAGCCGGATTCGGTTTAGTCGTAGGATTGTCCGATGGCAGCGCAACGGGCGGCGCTGAGCTCTGGCAGAACGACGGAAGTGGGGGTCAGATCTTCAAGGAAACCCAGGAGTGGACCA
>JAUXWH010000001.1 GCA_030681365.1 Bradyrhizobium sp. | reverse complement strand
TGGCGGCAGTGTCGGAGGTCACGGTCACGTCGCCCACGTCCCCGGTGATGCCGGTGGTGGTCAGCGTACCGAAGGTCGTGTTGCCCGCCGAACGGATCGTCTGCGACCCGCCACTGGTGGCGGTACCGATGTTCACCGCATACGCGGTCGAGCGCACGTTGATGGTAGTGCCGGCGTCCAGCGTCGCCCAGTCGATCAGCCCGCCGGCCAGTAAGGTCACCGAGCCCGTCGTCGCGGTCACGCTGGTGCCTGTGTTGGTCGTCGCCGCGGTCAGCGTTGCCGAGCCGTTCGCCGCCACCGTGGTGCCCTGGATCGCTGCGGTGTCGGACGTCACCGTCACGTCGCCCACGTCACCGGTAATGCCGGAAGTGGTCAGCGTACCGAAGGTCGCATTCTGCGCGGCGCGGATCGTTTGCGAACCGCCGCTGGTCGCCGTGCCGAGGGTCACCACGCCCGTGGTCGAGACCACATCAATCGTGGTGCCGGCGTTCAGCGTCGCCCAGTCGATCAGGCCCGCGCCAACCAGGTCGACCGCGCCGGTCGCCGTGGTGATGGCGGTACCGGTGCTGCTGGTTGCCGCGGTCAGCGTTGCGGAACCGTTCGCCGCCACTGTACCGCCCACGATGGCGGCAGTGTCGGATGTCACCGTGACGTCGCCCACGTCACCGGTGATGCCGGTGGTGGTGAGCGTATTGAAAGTCGTGTTGCCCGCCGAGCGGATCGTTTGCGAACCGCCGCTGGTCGCCGTGCCGAGGTTCACCGCATCCGCGGTCGAGCGCATATTGATGGAGGTGCCGGCGTTCAGCGTCGCCCAGTCGATGAGACCATCGGTGTTCATGACAACGGCGCCTGTTGCACCGGTGGCCGACACGCCGGTGATCGATACCGGCGCATCGAGCGTGATGCCGCCGTTGGCCGCGATGGTGCCGCCCGCGATCCGCCCGGTATGCGACGTCACCTCAACGTCGCCGGCATCATTGGGAATGCCGGTCGTTGTGATCTGGGTAATCAGCATGTCCCCGGCCACGTCGAGCGTCATCTTGCCGCCGCTGGCCAGGCTCGGGATATCGATCGTCTCGCGGCTCGAGGTGATCGTCAGACTGCCGCCTGCGGCGTCCACGGCATTCCAGGTGATCATCTCCTCAGCGCTCATGTCCATCGCTCCGGCGGTGGACGTGGCGGTGGTGCCCGAGATGGTCGTCTTGGCGGCCATCCGCGTCGCGCCGGCCAGGCTGACCGCGCCGCCCACGATCGCACCGGCATTCGACGTGATGTCGGCGCCGCCGGCCGTGGCGGTCAATTGCGTGAACGTGACGTTGTTCTCGGCCCAGAGGTTCTGCGTCCCGCCGCTCGTGATCGTCGCGATATCGATGACGTCTGCGGACGAGCGCACGTCCACCGACGTCCCGGCAATGACGGCGTTCCAGCCGATGCGACCGCCGGTGGCGGTCATCGCGACCGAACCGCCTGCCCTGACTTCGTTGCCGGTGATGCTCGTGGCGGCCGCCATCGTCACCGAGCCGCCGGCATCCACATTCACCAGGCCAGTGCCGAGCGCAATGATCGCGCCCTCATCGGAACGCAGGGTGATGCCGCTGCCGGCGCCGGCCGCGGTCAATTGCCTGAAGGTGACGTTATACCTGGCCCACAGCGTCATGCTGCCACCGCTGATCGCATCATCGATGGTGATGGCGTCGCCGAGCGAACGCAGGAACATGCTCCCGCCAGACCGGAGCATCGACCAGTTCAGCGCACCGCCGCTTCCGTTGGCACCGGTCGCGGTGATCGAACCTGCGGCGATCAGCGAGACGGCACCGTCGGAGGTGATCGACCCGCCGAGGATCGCGCCATTGTCGGACGTCAGGGTCACGTCGCTGGCGGCGCCGGTGTTGGTCAGTTGATCGAACGCGACATCCTGCTTGCCGAGTATCGTAATCGAGCCGCCCGCAGTCGCGGTACCGACTCTCGCGCCGCCGTCCGTGGAGGTCACGTCGATGGTGGTTATGGCGTTGAGGGTTTCCCAATCGATTTGTCCGCGCGCGGTGAGAACAATCAGCGTCGGCGACGTGATGCTGCCGGTGCTGACAATCCTCGCATTGGCGGCGAGCGGCGAATTGACCGGCAGGTCCGCGCCCGCCGACAGGATGACCTGACGATGGGTCGTGATCGAACCACCCAGGATCGCGCCTTCGGCGGTCGTCACGATCACGTCGCTCGGATCGCCGGCGAGGCCGGTGGTGGTCAGCTGCGTGAAGCCGGCGTTCTGCCTGGCGAGCAGCCTCAGCGTGCCGCGGCTGGTCGCATTGCCGACCGTGGCGCTGCCGCCCGTTGACTCCACGGTGACGGTCTTGCCGTCGAGCGTCGCCCAGTCGATGTCGCCGCCGGCCGTGAGCGCGATCAGTTCCGTCGTGACGATACTGCCGGTGCCTGTGATCCCGGCTGTCGCGGTCAGGCGGGCAAGCCCCGCCGGCGCGATCGAGCCGCCCTGGATCGAACCTGCGGTCACCAGGACGTCACCTGCGTCACCCGCGATGCCGGTCGTTGTGAGTTGATTGAACGTCACGTTTTGCGCCGCGTTGACCGTCTGCGAACCGCCGCTGGTCGCGGTGCCGATACCGACCGCGCCGGCGGTGCTCAGAATGGTGAACTGCGTCCCGGTCGTCAGCGTATCCAGCTGCAGACCCGCGCCGCCGACCAGATCGAAGGCGCCGAGATCGGCGACGCCGCTGGTGACATGCAAAGCGCGCGCGGTCGCGAGATAAACGTTGCCGCCGGTCGAGCGGATCTCCGCCGTCGGCGTGTCGAGCCTGAGCCGCGCCGCGGCGGTGCCGATATCGCCGCTGGCGGTCAGCAGCACGGCGGCATTGGCGCCGAGCGTCCGCAAGTTGTCGCGGCCGTCGGCGTTGTTGATGATCGCACCCACCGTGAGCGGCCCGCCGGCCGAAACCGTGATGGCGGTGCCGGCGGTGGCGAAGGCCAGCGCCGACGTCAGGCGGCCGAGCGTGGCGTTGCCGGTGGTGGCGACCAGGATCGTCCCGGCCGCATCGATGTCGGAGAAGGCGCCCATCGACAGCGTCGCCGCGATCACGGTCACGCCGGCCGCCGTGCTGGCGGCGGCCAGCGGCGCCCCCGCGGTGCCGGCGGTGAACACGATGGCCCCGTTGGCGAGCAACGACAACGTGCCGCCGGCCGTGACACTGGCATTGAGGGTGAGATCGCCGGCGCTGTCGAGCGTCAGCGCGCCGCCGGCGCTCAGGGTGCCGAAGTCTCCCGCCGCACCAATGATCATATGGCTGTTCGGGCTGAGGATGGTCATCGCGCCGGCCGCATGGCCGGTGATGGCGCCGGTGATACGCACCTGCAGCGGCTGGAACACCGCCTGATTGAAGCTGACGCTGCCGCCGGCGCGCAGATCGAGCGCCGAGGCGACGAGGTGCACGATGCTGCGGTCGGTGAATTGCGGCAGCGCATAGATGCTGCCGGTGGCGGCCAGATGCAACACGCCGGCCGCGCCGCTGCCGGCATTGATATTGCCGACAATGAGATCGCCGGCGGTCTGGCGCAGATAGATGCCCTGCACCGCCTGGGCCTGGTTGAGCACGCCGGTCGTTGCGCCGGTCAGCGCCAGCAGCAGCGCGTTCGGATTGTTCGCCGGATTGCCGCTCGCCGCCGCCCGGCCGATGCTGCCGGTCTCGGCGATCAGCGTCAGGCTGGCGATATTGCCGGAGATCGCGACCTCGCCGGCGACGCCGCCGAGAATGCTGCCGACCGCCTGCAGGCGGACTTCGCCAGGTTGCGTCGTCTGAACGCCCGCCGAATAGGCCGCGGTCATCGGGCCGTAGACGGACAGCGGGATGCCGCCGAGCAGCAAATCCTCTGCGCTGCCGAGGTAGATCTGCGCCTGCGCCTTGGCCGACACCGGCCCGAGCGGGCTGACGATCAGCAGGCTCTGCTGCGCGACACTGACCGTGTATTCCTTGATCTGGCCATTGGTGCCGGGCACATCCGTTGTCGTCACCGTCAGTTGCCCGGGACCGGCCGAGGCCAGCAGCGCCTTCTGCACCGCGGTCAGGTTCGAGGCGTCATCGCTGCGGAACGTGAAGGTCTCCGGCGCCGCCAGGCTGCCGATATTGCCGTTCGACGCATAGAGCATCACCTGCCGGCCGCTGACATTGGGCGCCAAAGACGAGATCGACGGCGGCGGGATGTTGTTTTCCGGGTTGGCGCTGGCGCTCACGGTGTAGGTGAGCTGGTTCAGCGTCCACTGCGAGCCGGACGAGAGTTTGGCGTACAGCGCCGAGTCCTGCGGCAGCGCGTAATCGAACGCCGAGTCATAGGTGGTCAACGCGGCCGTCAGCGGCGCGGTCTGCACCGCCCAGGTGAAGGCGCCCGTCTGCCCGGATGAGGTGCCGAACAGCCTGTCGAGCGGATTCTGCGGCGGCGCGTCCGGATCTTCGGCCGGCAGCCGGGCGGTGATGGCCGCGGCGATCTGCACCTGCGTGACGGCTTCGACCGCGATGTTCAAATCGGCGGCGATTTTCGCCACGGTGAGGCCGAGCAAGTATTCGGCGCGCAGGTAGCGGAACGTCGCCTCGTCGCGGATCTCGTCGGCAGTGATCGCGCTCACGGCAACATTGCGCTTGGCGGCCAGCTGGGCAGCGATCATCTGCGCACCCAGATCGGTGATCGCGTAGGTCTCGCCGTCGGCGAAGGCGATGTTGCGAAGCTGCCAGTAATCGTTATAGGCGCCCTTGATCATCGACTGATAGGCGACGACCGAGCCCGGCACCCCGGATCCGGTGCCCAGCAGTTCGAGCTGATTCCAGACTTCCGCCAGGTAGGCGCTCTGCTGCGTGGTCAGGCCGCCCGTCGACAGACCGTTGAGGATGCTGGCGGCCTGCCCGTTCGCCGCCGCCGCGGCCAGGAAGACCGGTCCGTTCGACGAAACCTCACCGATCCGCAGGTCGCCGCTCGACTGGACAATGTACGTGCCGGTCGAGGATTCGCTGTTCAGCAGGCCGCCGTCATAGGTGCCGTTCGAGAGCAGCGTGGCCGAGGCCTGGATCACGATCGGATTGATGTTGGTCAGGACCGCCAGACCATTGCCGTCGACGCTGGACACCGCGCCGATGGCGCCGCCGGACGTGTTGATGGTGATCGACTTGCCGACGACGATCGGATTGCTGACGTTGTAGGGCGTCGCCGACGTGATGTCGCCGGTGGCGGTGATCCGGACATTGCCTTGCGACGCCTGGCCGGCCACTGCCGGATTGGCCTTGACCTGGGCGATCCGCAGACCGCCGGCCGCCGCCACCGCGATATCGCGGTCGACCGAGGTCGCCGACAAGGTGCCGCCATAGGTGGCGACCGGGATCGGCCTGGCGAGCGAGCCGACGCCGCCCTGGCCGTGCAGCGAGACGGACACGCCGGAGACGAAGGCTTCGGCGCCGGCGATGATCGCCGAATTCGCCCCGGTCGTCGTGATGGCCGTGTTGCCCTGCAGGTTGTTGATCGAGGCATTGACGATGATGCTGGCGTTCGACGTGACGTTGATGTTGCTGGTGCCGCCGCCGGTGAAATTGATGCCGATCGCGAAGTTGGCCCGCACCGTGTTGGTCATCGTCAGCGTCAGATGGTCGAAGCGGGCCTGGAACCAGGTGCCGTGGAAATCCGTGCCGCAGCAGCGGCCCGAACCCGTGCTGACCTGGTAGCCGGTATAGCTGCCGGTCGCGGTGATCGTTTCCTGGAAGTTATGCGCCTGCGTGCCGGCGATCACGGTCGGCGAGGAGCGCGCATAGGGGTAGACCGGCGAATTGGCCGATACGATATTGTCGAAGGTCCAGCCGAATTCACTCATGTTGCTGGTCGCCGGCCGCGACAGGCTGGCGGTGTCGACCCAGCGGTACAAGAGATCGGCCGGCTGATAGGTCAGGTTAGCGTTCGCCGTCACGCTGACCGGATTGAGCGCGGCATAGCCGCCATTGTTGACGCCGGCCTGCTGGTAGATGCTGACCTGCTGGCCGGCCGGCGCGCCGGCATTATAGACGTACCAGGTCGTCAGGTTCTTGGCCTGATCGACGAACTGCACCACGCTCGCCGCGCTGACGCCGGTGTTGATGACATTCGTCACCAGCGCCGTGCCGGTGGTATTGTTGACCGTCACGGTGCCGGCGCCGCCGCGCACCGTGATATTGCCCATCGGGTTGCCGGTGGTCGAGGCGCTGAGAATCCGGCCGTTCAGGTAGACATAGCCGCCGGTCCCCTGCACCACCGGGTTCAGCACGATCTGATCGGTCAGCGCGTTGTAGAAGGCCTTCACCATCACGTCGGAGCCGTTGATCGCCGACACGTAGCCGGTTAGATCGACGAAGTTGCCGGCGGCGGCAGCGCTTCTCGCCTGCGCCAGGGCGTCCACGTCCGCCTTGATGGCCTGGATCCGGTTCGTCGCATTGGCACCAATATCGACCGAGTAGTTGCTGCTCTGGCCGACCACGATGTTGCCGTTGATGTTGATGGCCGAGGCCGACAGGATCAGCGCCTTGCCGGCCGTGATCGTCGAACTCGTGGCGCCGGCCACGGACGCGGCCTGCACGCCATTGACCACCTGATTCTGGATCTGGATGACCTGGAAGAAGTTGCCGCCATTGGCGTAGTTGAACGGCCCGCCGTTGTTGTTGACGTTCGCGTAAGCCTGGTTCTCGTAATTCCAGCGCACCCAGCTCGACGCCGTACCGCCTGCTGCCGGCGTTATGCCCTCGCCGGTCGGCAGGAATATCCATGAATAGAGCGACGGGCTGTTGTTGTGCGCGCCGTCGTAAAAGGTTGCCAGCATGCGGGCTGTGAAGACTGCGTTGCGCGTGTTGACGTCCGCGATGTTCGCGACCGGCGAGTAGATGCCCTGATAGCCCACCTGGTTGGTGTAATATTCATAGGGGTGCAGCTCCCAGGAGCCGCCGATCCCGATGCCGCCTTCGCCGGACCCGTGAATGCCGAGATAGGTCGCCGCCGCGTACACCGCGGTCAGCACATCGGTCGGGCGGTACTGCACGCTGGACCATTGCGAGGCCACGTCGAAGTTCGAATTGTAGACGCTGTTGGCGCCGAGATTGCCGCCGATCAGGCCATTCGGAACGGTCATGGCCACCGTGCCGGCGCGGATGTCGCGGGTGATCAGGACGTTGCCGAGCTGGCTGGTGACGCTCAGCAGACCGTTGACGTTAGTGATGACGCCGCCGAAATAGATGTCCGGCGTCGTCGCCAGCAGGTTGCCGTTCTGGTCGATCGGCTGCAAATTGGCGTTGGTGGCGTTGTAGCTGGCATTGACCAAGATAGTCGGCGTCTGCGCGGACAGATCCCGCGAGAACGCGATGCCCTGCGTCGCCGACTGGACGACCGAGCCGTCGGTCGCAGCGCCGGTGAAGTGGATGCGGCCGCCCGACACGCCGCTGAGTGCGAGCGCCGAGGTAAACAGGAATTTGGTGCCCTGGTTGTCGAAGCTGATCAGCGCCGAGTCGCGCGCGCTGACCGACGGCGTCACGCCGTTGACGATGGTGCCGCTCAGGGTGTTGGCCAGGATCGAGACGTTGCCGGCCGAGGCCAGAATATCGCCGAAGGCGAAAGCCGCGCCGTTCTGGTCGGACATATAGGGCAGTTGCTGGATATAGGTGTTGATCTGCCGCTGCTTGGTGCCGTCGGCGTCGTCGTTCAGGGCGTTGATGGTCTGGCCCGCAGCCACGGCGGCATTGACCTGCACCGTGGTCAGACCGCTCAGGCTGGCGATCTGCTCCAGCACGTCCTGCCGCGGATTGAAGGCGCCGAGCACCGCATACTGAATTTCCTGGCGGTCATAGCGCATGACCGGGTTGAACTCGCCAGTATTGGCGACCTGCCGCAGCGTCAGACCGTAGGGCGAGCCGCCCGACGACAGCGTGACCACGCCGCCATAGGTGATGGTGATGATCTGGCGGTTGTGAATACCGGCCGCCACGATGCCGTTGATGACGACGTCGCCGGTTCTGACCGGCTCGACGCTGCGGTTGTCGTAATTGGCGGTGCTGAATATCTCGAGATAGGGATTGTAATTGGTGCCGGAACCGTTGGCAGCGGTGGCGCCTGGGCTGGCACCGATGAACACATTGTTGGCGCCGAGGATGCGCGAGCCGGTCTCCAGCGTCAGCGTCGCATAGCTGTTGGCGACCGCCCGGCCCGAGTACTGCGCCGAGATCGGGATCAGCGCGTAGTTGTAAACCACGGTGGTGCCGTTCGACGAAATGTTGGTGGTGTAGGCGCCGTCGCCGCTCTGCCCGGCATAGATATTGATCAGGCCCCAGGCCTCGATGGTGGCGTCGCCAACGGTGACCGTCTGGTGAGCGTTCTGCACCGAATTGGTGGTCGCGCCGGCGCCGGTGATCAGGCCGTACAGATTGGCGCTGGCATTGTTGCGCGCCGTCATGCGCGCCGCGGTGCCGATCGCGATATTGCCGGCGCTGAACAGATGCGCGCCGTCGGCGATATCGACCGAGTTGTTGGCGGTCGCGCTCATGTTGGAGTGTGCGCCGCCGCCGGCGAACAGGCCGCCCGCCGTCAGGGTGACGGAGTCGACCGTATCGAGGAGATTGTAGGCCTCGATGTTGATCTGCCCGGTCGCGGTGGCGGGGTTGTCGTTGAGGCTCAGGATGGTGCTGGCGCCGATGTTCGCCGCGACATTCTGGGTGACGGTGGTGTCGCTGGTGGTCGCGGCGCCGGCCGCGACGCCGCCCGAACCGGCGCGCGCGCCGCCGCTGGTCTGGTTGACCGCGGAGGCCGCGATGACATTCATGTTGCCGGCGGCGGAGTGGACGATGAGCCGGGGCCCGATCGCCGCGGTCACGTTGGACAGCACCGTATTGAGCGCAATGCCGCCGCTGGCGCCCATGGCGGAGGCCTGGTAGGCGTCGCCCCTGGCGGCGTACGTCGCGGTGTGCTGGGCGTTGATGCCGAGACCGCCGACATACAGCGTGTTGCTTGTCGCGCCGCCTTTCAGCGTCGCCTCGGTGGTGCTGGTGGTGCTGGTGGTCGCCGTCGCGGCGGCGCCGGCCGTCACGCCACCGGAGCCGGCCAGCGCCGCCGAGGAGTTGCTGTCGTGACCGGTCGCGGTGATCGACAGAACGCCGGTATTGGTCGTCGCGGTGACGGCCCCTTCGTCGAGATAGGCCCGCGTGGCGGTCGACGACGAGGTCTGCGACACCGTCGCGCCGGCGCCGACATAGCCCACCGCAATGCCGGTCGCTTCCGCCAGCTGGTCGGTCTCGGTCTGGGCGGCGATGGTGACATTGGCCGACGGCAGCGTGAGGTTCTTGCCGCCATAGGCGGTCACGATCGAGGTGTTGGCGGCCCGCACCAGAGTCGCCTGGATGCCCAGCAGCAGGCCGCCGCCGCTGCCGACCGCAAAGGCCCGGGCGCTGTGCCCGGATGATGACAGCAGCGCCATCGCGGTGATGGTCAGGTTGCCGCCGGCGATCGTCGTGTTGTCGTCGACACCGGCCGTGACGCGGACCGCGGCGTTTGCCGTCGCCAGCGACGCGCCAATGCCGACCGCGCCGGCGGCGACGCCGATCGACGACGCGAACACATCCGGCACCGCCGTGGCGCTGACCAGCACCCCGGCGCCGACGGCCGAGATCGAGGCATTGGCGCCGATCTGCGCCACCACGACCTGCTCGTCGGTCGCGGTTGATTCGGCGCCCGCGCCGCTGGCAATCCCGGCGGCGCCGGCAATGGTTTCCGCGGTCAGGCTGCCGCCGCCGACCGCGATCACCATGACGCCGGAGAAGTCGCTGACCGTGGTGGACGCCGCAATGCTGGCGGTGATGGCGCTGCTCTTCTCCGCATTGCCGAGCGAGATGCCGACCGCGGCAATGCCGAGAGCGAAGCCGTAGCCGTAAGACGCGACCGACGAGGAGTCGGTGGCCCGGACGGTGATGGTGCCGGTATTGATGCCGCCACTCAGCGTGCGCGACCCGAGCTGGGCGAGCACGGTATTGTTGACGCGGGAATCGGCGACCGCCGCGCCCAGCCCGACATACAAGCCGCCGGCGCCAGCCGCGCCGAGCGTCTCGGCGGTGCGCCCGCCGCCGTGATCGCGCGCCGTCGCCAGGATCGCGATGGTTGGCGCGGTAAGCGTGCCGCCGCTGGTGCTGGCGGTGACGCGCTGGTCGACATCGGTAAAGCCGATGCCGGCGCCGATGCCGGCGGCGCCAGTTCCGATCGCCAGCGCGCCGGCGATGTTCTTCACTGCGGTTTGCGCCGTCGCGCTGACATTGATCGCACTGGCGGTGACATCGGCGGTGAGGATCTGGGCCGAAATGCCGTCGATGCCGCCTTCGACCTGGTCCACCACGTTAGTGCCGGACACAGCGCCGGCATTGCCGAGCGTGCCGCTGCTGGAGTCGCCCGAGGTCGCGCCGGCTTTGAGGACGCTCATCTGATCGGCCGACGCGCCGGAGCCGATCAGCACGACGCCGACCGTGGCGGCGAGCGCGACCTGGCCGGCGAGGCTCCCGGTCACGGTGATGGGATTGACGTGACGCGTGCTCACCGCGGAGACGTCAACGGCGCCCGGCGTCGTCACCGAACCGCCGGCGATCTGGGCTGCCGTGTTGCTCTTCAGCACCACGAGGTTGACCGCCGCGCCGAAGCTGCCGGTGCCGCCGGCGGCCAGCCCGCCCACCACCGGAGCGATCGAATCGATCTCCTGGGCGCTGACGGTGACGGTGCCGTTGGCGGCGCTGCCGGTGATGGTGGTCGTGGTGTTGTTGAGTTCGGCCGACACGTTGTTGGTGATGAACATGCCGGAGAACTGCGCGCTGATGGCGGCGCTGCCGCCGATGGCGCCCACCACGGCGTAGCTCGACGTGTCGGTTTCGTTCGAGGCATTGATGCTGAGCGGGCCGCTCAGATGGAGAGTCGTCGCGGCGGTGTTGGCATTGCGGTCGCCGACCCGGGCGGTGACCGTGTTGGTGCTCATCGTGACCACCACCGTGGCGCCGGCGCCGACGGAGTTGCCGAATGCCGCGGCGCCGACGGCGCCGAAGAAGCCGTTGCGGCTGTTCGCCTGCACCGCCAGCGAATTCGCATGGACCGTGCCGTGGTTGAGCGTCGCCTTGGTCGCGGACTCGAACAGATTGGTCAGCGCCGACCCGGCGATACCGCCGCCATTGCCCGAGACCGCGACACCGATCACTTCCGCCGCGGTGCCCTGGAACGCGTTGGCAATGACGCTGACCAAGCCGGCCGGAACCGCGACGGAACCGATATCGGTTGAATCGACCTCCGCGTTGGTCGTGCGGTCCATGATGTTGATGACCAGCGCCGCGGTGCCGGCGGGGCCCTGCCCGGAGATGGACATGCCGAGGTCGAGGTTGTTGGAGTAGGACGCGCTCGAGGCGGTGACGCGCACCGCCGAGACCTGACCGGCGGTCAGGTTGGTATTGAGATCGGACGATCCAACCTTGGCCTCGGTGGTGCCGCCCATGACGTTGGTGATGGCGTTCGCCGAGATCGCGGTGTCGTGAGAGGCGACGCTGAGCACGGCGGCGACGGTGTCGGCGCTCTGCGCCGAGGTCGCCACCACAGCGATGCCCTTGATCGTGGTGGTGCCGTTGGCTAACGACGGCGTGGTCGCAGGCAGGTAGGCGTAAGTCGGGTCGATCGCATTCGCCAGCGTGCCGCTGTCGATGGTCGCCGCGCTGCCGGTGGCGCGCGCGTCGACCGTGCTGTTGGCGATGCTGGCGCTGGTGGTGCCGTCGATCATGTTGACGACGACCGAGGCGCCGATACCCTTGCCCGAATTGGCGGACACGCTCAGCGCCCCGGAATAGGCCGAGATGTTGTCCGCATTGGCCGCCAGCACGAGGACGTTGTTGTCCGCCGTCACCGACGCGCCACGCGAATTGCCACCATCGGCGATAGTCGAATAGACGCTGGTCGATTCCGTGCTGAGCACCAGTGAGCCGGCCCCCGACAGGCCCGTACTCGGCTGCGCCGGCGGCGTCGGCGGCGGCCGCTGGCTGGGCGGCGTGATGCCGCCGCCGCCAAAACCGACCAGCGAACTGGCCGCGGCCGGCGCCAGTCCCGCGACCAGCGTGGCCAAATTCTGCTGCGGCGTATTGGCCTGCTGGCTGGCGCCGATCGACATGGCGACGCCGATGGCAATGCCCAGAATGTTCGCGTCAGCCTGGCCGGCGACGACGACCGATCCGGCCTGCAGGCGGTCGTTGATGAGCGCGCTGTTGCTGGTCAGCGCATTGTCGGCCGTCACCGTCGCGCCGAGGATGGCGGCCGAGACATAGGTACCGATCTGGCCGACGACCGCCGACAGGCCGACCGCATTGCCGCCGCTGATATTGATGGAGATGGCGCCGGCCGCCCCGCGGATGGAGCCGCTGGCCTGTGCGGTCACGGACACCGCCGCGGCATCGACCGTCGCAGTCGCGGCATCGGCCGCGTCGGTGGCGTTGATGCCGTGGCCGATCTGCGCCACCACCGCATTGTTGATGGCGTTGTAGACCACCGATCCGTTGCCGGCCATGGCGCCGCGGGCGACACCGCCGCCGACGGCGATGCCCATGATTTCGGCATTGTCGTTGGCGGACACACTGACGACGCCGCCGGTCGAGGTGACCGAGGCGCGATCGATCAGGGCCTGGTGCCGCGTGCCGATGCGGTTGACGACAATCGAGACGCCGACGTTGCTGCTGCCGAACTGGACGTTACCGGCCACCGCAAAGATCGCCGCGCCGGTCGCGCTCGACGGCGACAGGTCGTTGCCGGAGAAGTCGACACCGGCGTCGCTCGACACGGCCAGACCGCCATTGGCGGCCAGTGCCGCGTTGTCGATGAGAGCGTCCAGCGCGGCCACCGAGCCGCCGGAAGCCAGCACGATCACGTCGCCGATCACGGTGACGCCGCCCGCAACCGTCGCCGTTCCCTGCACCGCCGGGACCGACGTGATCTCGGCCAGAATGGTCGGGCTGATGTCGTTGACGATGACCGCACCGGAGAAGCCGACCGAGCTTTCGCCGCCGCCGGCCGTCGCCGCGCCGGAGACAATGCGGCTGACGTTGAGCGCTTCTACCGTGAGGCTGCGCGTATTGTAGACGTAGGAGTTGGACAGCACGGCCGACACCGCGGCCCCGCTCGATGGGTCGCCGATCGAAGCATAGGTCATCGAGACGCCGAAGCCGTTATTGGAGCCCGAACCGAAGCCGAGATACAGCGACCCGGCGCCGATGCCGATATTGGTCTTTTGCAGGGCGATGATCGTCAGATCGCCCGGGTTTCCGGAGCCGCCGGCGGCCTGCCCGACCGTCGAGCTGTCGACATTGGCCTGAACACCGTCCTTGATTTCCGCCAGCGACATGGACGCCGACACCTGCACGCCATCGCCGGACCCGGCGGTCAGGGCGACGGCAAGGCCGAGCGTCGTGCTCTCGCCGGCGGCCAGCGCCTGGACCGTGACGTCGTGCGCGGTGACATTCGACTGCGTGATGATCGCCGTCGTCATGTTGCTGCTGAGCGTAACAGCGACCGCACCGGCAATGCCGACAGTGTATTCAGTGCCCGGCGCGCCCTTGGACAGCGCGGCGGCGCCGCTTGCGGTGTCGATGATGGTGTTGTTGAGCGCCTGGACGGTGACATTGTTGTTGCCGCCCGGCGCATAGCGCACGGTGGCATTGGCGATCGAGGCGGCCGTCACCACTGACACGATGTCGACCGAGGCGCTGCCGGCGCCGGCCACCGAATTGCCGCCCTGCACAGGGCCGGACACACTGTCGCCCAGCGCACTGATTTTGTCTTCGAGGCCGGACACCTGGTTGGCGAAGAACGCCACCGCCTTGGCCAGGTAACTGGCGTTGGACGGCTGCATGTTCAGGATGGCCGGCGCGTCGGCCGGGTTGGGCGTGTTGTTGTTGCCTTGCGCCGCCACCGCCACCGTGGTCAGGCGGCCAACGGTCAGCGCCGTAACGTTCAGATTGAAGGCGTCGATCTCGGCCGTCACCGTCCGCGTCAGGTTCGAGTGGATGCCGGTGGCGCCCGCGTTCGAGAGCTCTGATGAATTGTCGCCGATGAACGCCATCGTCCGGATCGACATCGAGGCCAGCGCCACCACGATGCCAAAGCCGGTCGAGGCGCTGTAGCCGACGCCGCCCGCGACATTGAAGGACGACATGCGCTGCTCGGCGTGGACGTTCACCGTCGTCGCCGTGACCCGCGCCAGATGGCTGATCGACGCCGACGTATGATTGTCGACCTGCAGCACGGCGGCGACGCCGTTGAGGCCGAGGCCAGCGCCTTTGCCGGAGGTCGGCGACACCGCGTAAATAAGATCGCGCGTGGTCGCGCCCACTTCCAGCGTGCCGGAACTCAGCGTCGTCACCGTGGCGTAGGCGCCGATGCCGGCCACAGTATTGGTGTTGAAGATGTTGACGTTGGCCGAGCCGCCGATCGAGGTCGCCAGCGGATCGGTCGAGTTGGTGCCGAAGATCTTCAGCCAGGAGAAATTGCCGCCGACATTGATGCTCGACGTCTCCGTCGATGCCAGCACCATGATGTCCCTGGCCCAGGCGACCGAGTCCGGCGCGTTGGCGCCGAGCGCGGAGAGGTTCGATGTCCAGCAACTGGTGCCGGACTGCGAACACGTGGCCGCACCGGTCTGGATCAGGGTCGCGCCGCTACCAACCCAGGCCGTGGTATTGGTATCGAGTTGGAAATAGTTGACGGCGCCGGAAATGCCGGTCGACGCCGATTCCGCGACGGCGTTGGCATAGGTCGTCAGAATGCTGCCGGCGACGCCGAAATTGCCGCTGATGTACCGCGTGACGTCATAGAAGGAATCGAAGTCCAGCCATGAAATGGTGATCGGCGACGCGGCGTCGGCACGGACGCCGATCTTGGGCGCGCGGATCGAGACACCGGAGCCGATATAGGCGGTCGACGATTGGGTGAGCTGCGTGACGTTGACCGCCATCGACACGGCGCTGCCCGTCGTCGGATTGGCGACCGTTCCCACTACCGAAGAGTTGATCGACGCGTCCGCATCGCCGCGAATGCCGGCGTTGAGCAGGTCGCTGATCACGCCGACGCCTCCGCTGGTGACGATGGTCGGCGCGTCGCCCGACGCAACCATGTCCCCCGAACTATCGGCCGCAATGGCGGCAATCGACGCCGACGATGTCAGCGTTGACGTATTGATCGCCACCGTGATGCCCGCGCGCATCCCCGCCGTGGTGCCTTGCGCGGCGGCGGCCGAACCGGCGCCGGTCGCGTCGAACGGCCCGCCGGGCAAGAACAGCGAGCCGACCGACGTGCTCAACATGCCGAGCGCCGAAATGATGCCGGTCACGACGAAGGTGCTGCCGACCGTGCTGGAGGCGTAGACCGCGTTCGATCGGGTGTGGTTGCCGGAATAAACCGTCAGCGTGCCGGCGTTGGCCGCCGACGGCAGGCTGGCGCCGAAATTCGCCAGCGCATTGTTGCTGACGTCGCTGATCGCAACGGCGACCGCCGCGGTGCCGGTGCCGCCGGCGAAACTGGTCGCCGAGGTCGAGAAACTGTTGGTGTTGTGCGCGGCGACGGTGATGTTGCCGGCCTTGTCGATGACGGCGCCCGGATCGACCAGCGCCTTGGTGTTCACCGTCCCGGTCGAATAGGCGAACGAGCCATCGTAAGCGGTGGTCGCCGTGAAGACGAGCGCCTTGACCGCGAGCTTGGCATCGTTGGTGGCAAGAACGCTGAGATTGCCGCCGGAGATCGTCGCGCCGGACTTCACCTGCGTCGCGATGTCGGCATTGACGATGCCTACGACGACCGAGGCGGCGACGGAATTCTGCAGCGCGCCGAGCGAGAACGTGATGGCCGGCGTTTCCGCCTGCTCCGAGCCGATCGACGACAGAGTGATGGCGCCGCTGGCAGTCAGGTTGGCGGTACCCTCCACCGTGACCTTGGCTTCGGCCTCGGATTTGACGAAGCCGCCGTTCATGCCGGCCAGGATGCCGCCAAGGGCACCGGCGGTGAACTGCGCCATGCCGAAGCTGGAGTTCGCGAAGTACGTACTGGCATCCGCCGTCGACGTCGCGGCGATCGACGCGCCGGTGACCGTGCCGGCAATCGAAATCCTGGCGATGGCGGCCGACGGCAGCTGCGCCTGATGGTCGATGACGCTGGCGTTCATCACGACCGCGCCGCCGGTGCGGCCGTTGTTGGCGTCGGCGTAGATCTTGCCGGTCGATCCGATGGTGATGGTGGCCGTGCCGTTCGGCGTCTCGATCGCGCTCAGCAGCACCGAGCCGGAGTTGGCGTTCGACACCTTTCCGTTGGCGGTCAGCAGGCCGTCAACCCGTGCGCCGGTATAGGCGCGGGTTTCAATGACGCCGTTGATCGTGATCTCGGCGGCCTTGATCTCGACATTGGCGCTGTTGGCGGACCCGGCGCTGATGCGCGTATCGATGACGCCGCCGTCTGCCAGCGTGAACGAACCGTTGCAGACGTTTGCCCCTGATCCCGCACACAGCAACAACGTGCCACCCGCGCTCAAGGCGCTGACCAGCGTCTCGATGTCGGTATTGGTCATGGTGACGCCGGCGCCGCCGGCCGCGCCGACCACGATGGTCGGCGGGTCGATCAGCAGTGTGCCGGCCTGCCCGTTCGCCGCACCGACATTGACCCTGAGACCGCGGGCGAAGTTGAAGGTGCCGTAAGAACTCAGTTCGACCAGGCCGCCATTGCCCTGCGCCGAACTGGCGTCGAACGAGGCGCCCGGATCGACCGTCAAGGTCCGCCCCGCGATCAGCCGGACCGTGCCGCCATCGCCGGCCCCGCTCTTGGCCGAAAACACCCCGTGACCGGCGACCTTGATGTCGCGGCCAGCATTGACCGCGATGGCGCCGCCCTGGCCGCTCCGGCTGGCGACCGTTACGTTGGCCCGATTGCCGATCGCCACGTCGCGGCCGGCCTTGATGCCGACCGTGCCGCCTTTCGCGCTCAGGCGTCCGTTGATCCGGGCGTCGTTGGCGGCAACGATCTGGATCGAGCCGTTGCGCACAACGATCTTGCCGCCGCTTTGCAGGCCCCGGCTGTTGACGGTCGAGGCGAAGCGCGCGGCATGTTGCCGGTTGGCGGCGTCGCGCGGACCGACAGCCACATTCTGGCCGGTCAAACGGACCGAATCGATGGCATTGATGCGGCCGCGAATGCGGATATTGCCGTCCGGCGACAGCGGCACCGTGCCGGCCATCAGGCTGTCGACCGCGCTTTGGTTGATCTGGCCGGACCGGCTGACCACGCCATCGACGAATTCGCGCGTCGGCGTCGAGACGCTCAGCGAGCCGACATTCACCACGCCGGACCGGCCGACGACAAAGCCGCCGGGCGCAGCGAAGTAGACGTTGCCGCCGATCTGCCCGTTTTTGTAAGAGTTCATCACACCGTTGATCACGGCCGGGTCGTTGCCGTTGATCAGGTTGATCAGGTTGCTGGTGCCGGGCGGCAACATCAGATTGCCGATGGCACCGCGGCCGATCTGGAACTGCGAGAACGAGTTGAAGGCGTTAGGCCCCGAGATCGTATTGGTGGTGACGGTGCCGACCGAACCGCTGGTGGTGACCGTGGTCGCCGTCCGCCCGTCCGGCGTGATGTTGATCGAGCCGGCCGGTACGCTCTGGGCGAAGGTCAGGGTCGGCGACAGCACCATGATCACGGCCATGGCGACGGCCGAAACCCGCAGCGAAAAGGCATCGACGAACAGACGGGCCGGGGATTCCGAGATGGCGCGCGCGCGCCACCACGGCGCCTGGCTCCATGGCCGGCGCCTTTGCGAAGTCCCTGTCGGGCCCTCCGGTTTCAAACTGCCTCCCCCGAGACTGAACAGCGTTAACGAAACGCTAAGGCACTGAGATTGACACACGCCCCGCGTGAAATCCTGAGCGCGCAGCCAAGGTATTCTGAAATTTTTCTGATATTCGCGATGTTTCAGGGGGTTCTGCAGGCAAAGAGCGGGAATAGCGCGACGTCCGCCGTCCCAGTTTCGATCGCAACCCTTGCCCAGAAACGAGCGCGCGGTTTGTTGCGGTCTTCGTCCGCGACGTGCTTGTTCAGGATTCGTTTTCGTCACGGGCTAATGCCGCGCGGCGCGCAAAACCGTTGGGGCGGGGACCGGAGACCACGGTCTCCATGCCCCCGCCCCTCTGGCAACATTTTGTGAGCAGAAGAAGCAATCGCCGCCGCGGCGCCGTGTTGACGGCCTACCGCCAGCCCGACTGCTTGTCACACGCCTGCCGCGCGGCCGGGTTTGCCTTTTCCCACTGCGAAATGGACCGGGTCTCGTTGCTGTCCATCTTCTCGTTCATGCAGAGGCAGTAGGCCCGGATGATCGCCGGCGTGGCGCCCGGCTCTCCCCGGTTGTCCTGGATACACTGGTTGACCCACTTCAGGTCGTCGGCGTTCATGGTCTGCGCCGAAGCGGGCAACGGCAGGCACAGACCGGCGAGCACTACAGCAGCAGCGAACCTCATCGAATTCTCCCCCTGATTAAAGTCTGCCAATTCCGGCAACCACCGGCCGGCGCGCAAGAAATCGGATACCGACCCTGACAGGAAGCGATCCGACATCTGCAGCAAGAATGCCACCTCGTGACCGCCAAGTCCTGAAACGCGGCCGGACCGGATTCTGAAATTTTTCTGACTCTGAGGAAAAGACCGCAAAGCCCGCCGGCTGAGGCCGGCACGGCGTTGGATTCAGGCCAAACGAACCGGCCCGTTGCGCTCATCAACCCGCCCGGAGTTGCAGCCGGCTGCGGATGAGCTTTTCGACTTCGAGAATGACAAACAGCGCAACGCCAACGCCGATGATGGCGGCGCCGTCCATCAGCGAGACAGCGCGGGTGGCGAAAATCACCTGCATGAACGGCGCATAGGTGAACAGAAGCTGAGCGACGACCACGCCGCACACACCGATCAGCACCGCCGGCGTGCCGAGCAGCCCGGCCCAGGACAATGAGGTCTGATAGAGGAACCGGATGCTGAACAGGTAAAACAATTCCAGCACCACCAAGGTATTGACGACAATGGTGCGGGCCTCCTCGATCGGCAAGCCGCGCGCCTTTGCCCAGAAGAACATGCCGAAGGCACCGGCGACGAACAGCACCGAGACAAAACCGACCCGCCAGACCAGCAATCCGGACAGGATGGGCTCGCGCGGCGGGCGGGGCGGCCGCTGCATGGCGCCGGCTTCGGTCGGTTCGAACGCCAGCGTCAGGCCGAGCGCGACGGTCGTGACCATATTGACCCAGAGAATCTGCACCGGCGTCATCGGCAGTGTCAGGCCGAACAGAATGGCGGCGATGATGGTCAGGGCTTCGCCGCCATTGGTCGGCAATGTCCAGCCGATCACCTTCTTGAGATTGTCGTAGACGGTGCGCCCTTCCCGCACCGCGGCCACGATCGAGGCGAAGTTGTCGTCGGCCAGCACCATCTCGGCCGCCTCCTTGGCGACTTCGGTGCCCTTCTTGCCCATGGCAATGCCGACATCGGCCCGCTTCAGCGCCGGCGCGTCGTTGACGCCGTCGCCGGTCATGGCGACCACCGCGCCACCGGCCTGCAAGGCCTCGACGATGCGCAGCTTCTGTTCCGGATTGGTGCGGGCGAACACCGTCATGTCCCGTGCGGCTTGGGCAAAAGCCGGAGCGTCGAGCGCCTCAAGGCCTTCGCCGGTGATCACCGCCTCGTGGTTCTCAAGGCCGAGTTGCTGCGCGATGGCGCTCGCCGTGGCGGCGTGATCGCCGGTGATCATCTTGACGCGGATTCCCGCCGTGCGGCACTCCTCGATCGCCGCCATCGCCTCCTGCCGTGGCGGATCGATCAGGCCGACCATGCCGAGCAGGATCAGGCCGTCGGCGAGATCGTCGAAGACCAGATCCCGCGCGCCCCGCGGCATCTCCTTCATCGCCAGCGCCAGCACCCGCTGTCCCTTCGAGCCGAGCGATTCAATGCTGGCCGACCAGCGATCGCGATCGACCGGTTCCCGGCCTTCGGCGCCGGCCTGGGCTCCGCACATTGAAACGATCTGTTCCGGCGCGCCCTTGACGTAAGCGACCGCGCCATTCTCGTGACCATGGTGCAGCGTCGCCATGTACCGATGCCGGGCATCGAACGGGATTTCATCGGTGCGCGGAAACTGCTTGCGCGTGGGCTCGGCTTCGAGCCCGGCCTTCACCGCCAGGCTGACCAGCGCGCCTTCCATCGGGTCGCCATCGACCGTCCAGACGGATGCCGCGTGATGCAACATGGCGTCGTTGCAAAGCACGGCGGCGCGGGCGAATTCGGTCAGCACCGCATTGTCCGCCGGATCGATCTCGCGCCCGTCCAGCGCAAAGGCGCCGCGCGGGTCATAGCCCGCGCCCGAAACGTCGATGGTCGCGGCCGCCGTGACCACCGACTGAACCATCATCTCGTTGCGGGTGAGTGTCCCGGTCTTGTCGGAGCAGATCACCGTCACCGAACCCAGCGTCTCGACCGCCGGCAGCTGGCGGATGATGGCGTTGCGAGACGCCATCCGCTGCACGCCGATCGCCAGCGTGACGGTCATCACCGCCGGCAGCCCCTCAGGAATAGCTGCGACCGCGAGGCCGACCACGGCCATGAAGGCGTCGGCCCAGGCATAGTCGCGAAACCATACGGCGAAACCGAAGGTCGCGGCCGAGATGGCGAGAATGACGACGGTGAGCTGGCGGGCAAACTGGTTCATCTGCCGGACCAGCGGCGTGGTCAGCGTTTCGACCTCGCCCAGCATGGCGCTGATGCGCCCGAGTTCGGTTGTAGGTCCGGTGCCGACCGCGACGCCCTGCCCCTGCCCGGCGACAACGAAGGTGCCGGAATAGGCCATCGTGGTGCGGTCGCCGATACTGGACGCTGCGGCGACCGGCTTGACGCCTTTGTCGGTGGCGACCGACTCGCCGGTCAGGATCGCCTCCTCGATCTTCAGATTGCGGGCCCGGATCAGCCGCAGGTCGGCCGGTACCCGGTCACCCGCCTCAAGAAGCACGATATCGCCCGGAACAATGTCTTCGGCCGGAACAGTGACTCTGTGGCCATCGCGCATGACGGGCGAATTCTGCGTCATCATCCGCTTGATGGCGTCGAGCGCCTTCTCGGCGCGGCCTTCCTGGATAAAACCGATCGCCGCGTTGGCGACGACGACCAGCAGGATGACGACGGTATCGATGACGTGCCCGAGCAATGCGGTGACCACCGCCGCCGCCAGCAGCACGTAGATGAAGAGGTTATGGAACTGGGCCAGAAACCGCACCACCGCGCTGCGCGGCTTCGACGCCGGCAGGCGATTGTGGCCATGCTTGCCCAGCCGTTCCGCCGCCTCGGCCGCGGTCAGGCCGCCGGTGCGCGTCTGCGTCCGCTCGATCACCGCATCGACGTCTAGCGCATGCCAGTCCGTGCCGGATTTGGTGGCGGCGCCAGTAGCGTCGGACGCGATCAATTTTTCGGACATTGCTCGTTCATAACCTCTGTATGACGCACGGATTGGCCGCTATACCGCAGCCGGGAAACAGCCTATTGATTTATCTCACAAATTGTTGCGGCAAGTCGCCGCGCGAATGAGATTGCGCCTCAGGTTTGCGAGTCGCGCAAGCAACTAGTTGCGACTTGGAAGCAACAGCGACTAACGCGCTCGAAATGGCAAACACGGTGGTGTAGATCGTGCACCATGCAGCAGGAAAAAGAACGCGTCGCGTTGACGTCGATCGTCGCGTCCGCCGGCCTGACCGTGGCCAAGGGTATTGTCGGCGTCTCCACCGGCTCGCTCGGCATCCTGTCGGAGGCCGGGCATTCGCTGATCGATTGCGGCGCCGCGGTGATGACCTATATCGCCGTGCGGATTTCCGGCAGGCCGGCCGACGAGAACCATCATTACGGTCACGGCAAGATCGAGGCGATCTCGGCGCTGGCCGCCACGGCGCTGTTGTTTCTTCTGGCCGGCGTTGTTACGTGGGAAGCGATCAATCGCCTGCTCGCGCCCGGCAGTCATCCCGTAGAGGCAAACATCTGGGCCTTCGGCGTTATCATCGTGTCGATCGTGGTCGATTACTACCGCGCCCGCGCTCTGTCGCGCACCGCCAAGGCGACGCACAGCCACGCGCTGGAAGCCGACGCGTTGCATTTCTCGTCCGACCTGTGGTCATCGCTCGCCGTGCTGGCGGGGCTGATCGCCGTCTCCTTCGGCATGGACTGGGCCGACTCGGCCGCGGCGCTGGCGGTATCGGTGCTGATCTGCATCGCCGGCTGGCGGCTCGGCCGGCGCACCATCGATGCGCTGATCGACGTCGCCCCGCCCGGCGCGACCGAATTGATTACGACTGCGGCGGCGCAGGTGCCCGGCGTGGTGAAGGTCGAACAGGTGCGCGCCCGCGCCGTCGGCGAACGCACTTTTGTCGATCTGACGGTCGCGGTCAGCCGCACGCTGCCGCTCGACCGCGTCAATGCGATCAAGCTTGAAATCGCCGCTGCGATCGCCCAGCGGATGCCCGGCGCCGAACCGATCGTCACCACCGACCCGGTCGCACTGTCGAGCGAGACAGTGCTCGACCGCGTCATGGTGATTGCCCGCAACCGGGCGCTGGCCGTGCATCACGTCACGGTGCACGATATCGGCGAGCGCCGCGCCGTGTCGCTCGATCTGGAAGTCGACGGCAAGCTGTCGCTGCGCACCGCCCACGATCTGGCCGATGCTTTGGAGGACGCGATCGCCGCCGAACTCGGGCCCGGCGTCGAAGTCGAAACCCATATCGAGCCGTTGCAGCCCCCGGACGCTTCCGGGCGCGAGGCGCCGCCGGAACGGGTCAAGGCGGTTGAAATTGCGCTGGCGGAACTGGCGCCGGAGAGCCGCGCCCTCCGCGAGATTCATGACGTGCGGGTGCGCGAAACCGACGACGGCGAGATCGTCAATTTTCACTGCACCGTCGCGCCCGACCTCAGCGTGCAGGACGTCCACGAGAAGGTCGACGCGCTCGAGCGCGCCTTGCGCCTGCGCTCGCCGTCCATCAAGCGCGTCATCGGCCACGCCGAGCCGATGCGGTGACGGCGTCGAGCGCCGTCACCGCGGAAGCTTCAGATCCTACTTGACGCCGTCCTTGAAGATTTCCGCCAGCCGCGCGGTGTCGGCAGCGATCACCTTGTCGAACGCTTCCGGCGACATTGGCATCGCTTCGACGCCCTGGGCCGCGAACTTCGCCTTGGTATCGTCGGTCTTGAGAATGTCGAGCACATCGCTGTTGATCTTGGCGATGACCTCGCGCGGCGTGCCCGCCGGGGCCAGAAGGCCGAACCAGGAATCATATTTGAAGCCGGGCAATACGGCTTCGCCGATGGTCGGGGTATCTTTCATGGTCGCGTTGCGTTTTTCGGTCGCGACCGCAAGCGCGCGAACCTTGCCGGCCTTGACCAGTTCGGCGCCGACATTGATCGGGGTGAAATACATCTGCGTGTCGCCGCGCATGACGCTGGTGACCGCCTCCGGCGCGCCCTTGTAGGGAACGTGCTGCAAGTCGATCTTGGCGGCTTCCTTGAACATGGCGGCGGCGATGAAGGTGGCGCTGGCCAGGCCCGGCGAAGCGAAGTTGAGCTTGCCCGGGCTGGCTTTGGCCAGATCGATGAATTCCTTGACCGACTTGGCCGGCGAATCCGGCGGCACAATCAATACCACCGGCACGGTGGCAACCGGCGTGATGCCGGAGAAATCCTTGACCGGATCGAACGGCAGGCTCTTGTTGATGACACCCGCGATGGTGTGGCCGTTCGACGTCAGCATCAGTGTGTAGCCGTCCGCCGGGCTCTTGGCGACCGACGTCGTTCCCGGAATGCCGGGACGATTTTCGACCAGAACAGTCTGGCTCCACTTTCTGCCGAGCTCGTCGGCCACCAGCCGCGCCAGAATATCCGTGGCGCTGCCGGCCGAGAACGGTACGACAATGCGGACGGTCTGGTTCGGATAAGTTTGGGCCGACGCCGGCGCCGAAAGGCCAACGGCTGCCGCGGCCATGAGGGCGTAGCCAAATTTGGTCATATAATTGCGTTTCATTATTGTCCTCCCGATGCAGAGCCGCAGCGTGCGAAATGCGTATTGTCTTCGCCAATGCGCGGCCCGAATGGCGCTGCAATACCACCAAACGACGGCCCTTGGGAACCTTCGGCATGCCGCGAATAGTCGCAACCCAGCTTTGCGGTGTGGCTGCCTTTCGCATGCCGGCCGATCCGTCTAAAGATACGCCGCCGGACGATAACCCTCGAGAGCCCATGCCCGCAGACAATGTCGAACCGATTCTCCTGAAAAATTACAGCCCGCCCGACTGGCTGATCGATACTGTCGGCCTCGATGTGTCGCTGCACCCGACGCAAACCAAGGTGAAGGCGACGCTGGCGCTCAAGCCCAACCCGAATTCCGGCGCGGCGCCGCTGGTGCTGGATGGCGACGGACTCACTTTGGTCGCGCTGAAGATCAATGGCGCCCTCGTGCCGCCGGACAGCTATTCGGCCACCGCCGACCGCCTGATCATCCCGCAGGTGCCGAACGCGCCCTTCACGCTGGAAATCGAGACACTGGTCGATCCGACCGCCAACACGCAGTTGTCCGGCCTGTACCGCTCCAGCGGCACCTATTGCACGCAATGCGAGGCCGAAGGCTTCCGCCGCATCACCTATTTCCCCGATCGCCCCGACGTGATGGCGGTCTACACGACGCGCATCGAAGCCGACAAGGCCGAGGCGGCGGTGCTGCTGTCGAATGGCAACCTGACCGAAAGCGGCGACCTGCCGGACGGGCGCCATTTTGCGGTCTGGCACGACCCGCATCCCAAGCCGTCTTATCTGTTCGCGCTGGTCGGCGGCAATCTCGGCTTTGTCGAGGATCGTTTCGTCACAATGTCGAAACGCGACGTGGTGCTGCGCATCTATGTCGAGCCCGGCAAGGAAGGCCGCTGCGGCTACGCCATGGATGCACTCAAGCGCTCGATGCGCTGGGACGAGGAAGCCTACGGCCGCGAATATGACCTCGATATCTTCATGGTCGTCGCCGTGTCCGACTTCAACATGGGCGCGATGGAGAACAAGGGCCTCAACGTCTTCAACGACAAATACGTTCTGGCCGATGCCGACACCGCCACCGATGGCGACTTTGCCGGCATCGAGACCGTGATCGCGCACGAGTACTTCCACAACTGGACCGGCAACCGCATCACCTGCCGCGACTGGTTCCAGCTCTGCCTGAAGGAAGGCCTCACGGTTTTCCGCGACCAGGAATTCTCCTCCGACGAGCGCTCGCGCCCGGTCAAGCGCATCGCCACCGTCCGCAACCTGCGCGCCGCCCAGTTCGTCGAGGATTCAGGGCCGCTGGCGCATCCGGTGCGCCCGGAAGCCTACAAGGAGATCAACAACTTCTATACCAGCACCGTGTACGACAAAGGCTCGGAAGTGGTGCGCATGGTGCAGACCCTGATCGGCCCGGACAAGTTCCGCGCCGGCATGGACCTGTATTTCGCCCGCCATGACGGCGAAGCGGCGACGGTCGAGCAATTCATCCGCTGCTTTGCCGACGTCAGCGGCCGCGACATGGCGCCGTTCCGGCGCTGGTATTCGCAGGCCGGCACGCCGGAGGTCACGATCGCAACGCGCTTCGACGCCGCCGCCCAGACCTACACCATCGAGGCCACGCAAACTTTGGCGCCGACGCCCGGCCAGCCGACCAAGCAGCCGATGGTGATCCCGCTGAACACGGGCCTCGTGGGCCGCGACGGCGCCGATCTGCCGCTGGTGCTGAAAGACGGCGCTGCGGTCGATCGTGGCGTGCTCGTCCTGACCGAGCCATCGCAGACTTTCGAATTCACCGGCATTTCAGAGCGGCCGGTGCTGTCGATCAATCGCGATTTTTCCGCCCCGATCAAGCTCAACACCGACCTCACCGGCGACGACCTCGCCTTCCTGGCGGCGCACGACGGCAATGCCTTCAACCGCTGGCAGGCGCTGCAGACGACCGCGATGCGGCTGTTGATCGACAATGTCGCCGCCTTGCGCGCGCAACAGCCGGCGCGCACCGACGGCAAGCTCACGGCGGCCCTGCAAGCGATCCTGAGCGACAGCAAGCTTGAACCGGCCTTTGTCGCTTTGGCGCTGGTGCCGCCGGGCGAAGGCGATCTGGCCCGCGAGATCGGCCGCGACATCGATCCGGACGCGATCTTCCAGGCCCGTCTCGCCTTGCGGGCCGATACCGGCAAGGCGCTTGGCGATGCACTGGCTGCCGTCTATGAGCGCATGACGGTGCCCGGCCCCTACTCGCCGGATGCCGCCAGCGCCGGGCGCCGGGCGCTGCGCAATGTCGCGCTCGACCTGATGGCGGCGACCGGCGACGCCGCGGCCATTGCCCGCGCTGCACGCCAATATAGTGCCGCCGACAACATGACCGACCGCATGGCGGCGCTGGCGACGCTGTCGCAGCACAATGTGCCTGAACGCGAGCAAACACTGGCCGATTTCTACGAGCGCTATGCGTCCGACGCGCTGGTGATCGACAAATGGTTCTCGCTGCAGGCCATGATCCCGCAGCCGGATACCCTGGACAATGTGCGCAAGCTCACCGCTCACACCGCCTTCTCGCTGGCCAATCCCAACCGCGTCCGCGCGCTGGTCGGCGCCTTCGCCCAGGGCAATCCGACCCAGTTCAACCGCGCCGATGGCGCCGGTTACGATTTCATCGCCGAGATGCTGCTGGCGATCGACCCGAAGAACCCGCAACTGGCGGCACGGCTGGCCAACGCCTTCCGCACCTGGCGCACGCTGGAAGACGGCCGGCGCGCCAAGGCCGAGGCGGCGCTGACCCGCGTCAAGAAATCGGCGAACCTGTCGCGCGACCTCGCCGATATCGTCGAGCGCGCGCTCGGCTAAGGCTTCAATCGGGCCGCCGGCGCTTGCCGCCGCGGCCGATGGCCACCGCTTACCCCTTGCCGGCATTTACTTATCGGTGGGTAACGATTTTTAAATAATTGACTCTTGGGACTCTCGACAAAGCTGCGCTCATCGATTCCAATCGATGAAGTGATTCGGGAAGCAAGGCGGCTCTTTCCGGTTCGCAGCTAGGGGAATTTCCAACCGGAGGCATTCTATGGCGCGCGCCAACGTGGCGGGTGCGTCTGCACATAGCGATTCGATCAAGGGCCTCGCACAGTCGATTGCCAATCCGGCGTACCGGCGGCTGCTGACAGCGGAACCTTTGTTGCGGCGCGCGGTGCCGGTGCTGATCATAGCCTTTCTCGCTACCATCTGCGTCGGCGCAGCGGTGCAGGTGCTCGACCAGCGCCGCCAGACCATCAACACCATGGCGATTTCGCTCGACGCGCTGGCCGATGTCGCGGCCAGCCGCCTGCAGTCGCCGCGCGCAATCGACATCGCCGCCGAACGGCCGCAGGAACTGCTGGGCCGCATTCTGCCGCCCTGGGCGACCGCGACCGGACGCCAGTTTTTGTTGACCGATACCGCCGGGGTCGTCCTCGCCGCAGCGCCCACGACCGACGCGACCGTCGGCCGCCGCCTGATCGATTTGATGGGAACGTCACAGCCGCTGACAACGTTCGGCGCCAGCGCCGGCGTGATGGAAATCACGTTGCCGAATGGCCATACCGCGCTCGCCACCGTGCGCACGCTGCAGGCCCCCTACGGCCAGATCGCCGTGGTGCAGACACGCGATGCCGCGCTCGCCTCGTGGCGCTCGCTGACCACCCTCACCATCACGCTGTCGGCAACGACCGGCTTCGTGGTGCTGATCCTCGGCTTTGCCTTCCACTGGCAGTCGACCCGGGCGCGCGAGGGCGATCTCATCAATGACGCGGTGCGCGGCCGGATCGATACCGCGCTCAACCGCGGACGCTGCGGATTGTGGGACTGGGACCTGTCGCGCGGCCGGATTTTCTGGTCGCAATCGATGTTCACGATGCTGGGGCTCGACACCCGCAACGACCTCCTGACCTTCGGCGAGGTCAACGCGCTGGTGAAATCCGACGACATCGACCTGTTCGCGATCGGCGACCAGCTCATCTCCGGCAAGATCACCCAAATCGACCAGAGTTTCCGGATGCAGCATGCCAGCGGCCACTGGATCTGGCTGCGGGTCCGCTGCGAGCTCAGCCGGGGCGAGACCGATGCCGGCCTGCATCTGATCGGCATTGCCGTCGACATCACCGAGCAGAAGAGCCTCGCCGAGCGAACCGTGGAGGCCGACCTGCGGCTGCGCGATGCGATCGAGACCATCCCGGAAGCGTTCGTGCTGTGGGACGCGGAAGACCGCCTGGTGCTCTGCAATTCGCACTTCCAGCGCCTGCACCGGCTGCCGGATACCGCCGTGACGCCGGGCACCTCCTATGAAACCGTGATCGAAGTAGGCTCCATGCCGGAAGTCCGCACCCGGCTGCACGACTCAGCCTCTCGGGCGCCGGGCGCGCGCACCTTCGAGGCGCAACTGGATGACGGCAACTGGTTGCACATCAGCGAACGCCGCACCAAGGACGGCGGCTATGTCTCGGTCGGCACCGACATTACCCGCATCAAGGAGCACGAACAGAAGCTGGTCGACAACGACCTTCGCCTGCGCGCCACCGTGATCGACCTGAAACGCTCGCAGGTCGAGCTCGCCGACCTCGCCGAAAAATACTCCGAAGAAAAGAACCGCGCCGAGGAAGCCAACCAGACCAAGTCGAAGTTCCTGGCCAACATGAGCCACGAGCTGCGCACGCCGCTCAATGCCATCATCGGATTTTCCGAGATCATGGAAAGCGGCATGTTCGGCACGCTCGGCTCGGAAAAATACCAGG
>JAUXWH010000315.1 GCA_030681365.1 Bradyrhizobium sp. | reverse complement strand
CTGCGCGGCGAAGCGCATCCGAAGGTGCAGGTGCCAAACTGCGATCTCGCCATCGCCCACGGCACCGGCGGCCTGCTCGGCGTACGTCACGCCGCCTCAACCTGCATCCTGGAGCGTGCATAATGGCTGAAGCAAAGAAATATCCGGCGCCGCAGGGCAATCCCGAAACCGCGCCGTTCTGGGAAGCCGCCAAGGCGGGCAAGTTCATGATCAAGCGCTGCACCGCCTGCGGCGAGCCGCATTACTTTCCACGTTCGATCTGCCCGTTCTGCTTCTCTGACCAGACGGTGTGGGAAGAGAGCTCGGGCGAGGGCGAGATCTACACCTTCAGCCTAATGCGCAAATCCCCGACCGGCCCCTATGCGATCGGTTACGTCACGTTGAAGGAAGGCCCGTCGGTGCAAACCAACTTCGTCGATTGCGAGCTGGAAAAACTCAGGATCGGGCAGAAGGTGAAGGTCGTCTTCAAGCCGACCGATGGCGCGCCGCTGCCGTTCTTTACGCCGGTGTAGTTCTTCCCTTAAGGGAGAAGTTGCGCACGATGCGCACCAAGCAAAAGGTCGTCATCCCCGCGAAGGCGGGGACCCAGTACGCCGCGGCATCTCGGTTCTATCGCTGGCGTCTCTGAAATACTGGGCCCCCGCCTTCGCGGGGGTGACAACTGAATGTGTTGAGACGACAACGACACAAGAAATATTCGGGGAGCACGCAAAACATGCCGATCAACTACGACGAGCTGATGGCGCTGAAGAATCTCGGCCAGAAGTATTCCTACACCGACCGCGAGGTGATGCTGTACGCCTACGGCATCGGCATGGGCGCCGATCCCATGGACGAGAAGGACCTGGCCTTCGTCAACGAGGCCACCGCCACGCCGCGTCCGCTGAAGGTGGTGCCGACCTTCGCCTCGGTCGCGGCCTGGGGCGCCGGGCCGGGCGAGATGAATCTCAACCGTGTCATGGTGGTGGACGGCGAGCGCGACATCACCTTTCACAAGCCGCTGGCGACAGCAGCCAACATCACCGCCGATTCCAGCGTGCTCGACGTGTTCGACAAGGGCAAGGACAAGGGCGCGGTGATCCGGCACAAGACCGTGCTGCGCGACGACAAGGGCGGGCCGCTGGCGACCCTGGTGGCGTCGCGCTTCGCGCGCGGCGACGGCGGCTTTGGCGGGCCTTCCGGGGGACAGCCCGAGCCGCACACGATGCCGACCCGCAGCCCCGACAAGACGGTTGATATCACGACGCGTCCGGACCAGGCGCTGGTGTACCGCCTGTGCGGCGACCGCAATCCGCTGCACTCTGATCCCGAATTCGCAAAACGCGCCGGCTTCCCGGCGCCGATCCTGCACGGCATGTGCACCTACGGCATCACCTGCCGCGGCGTACTGCAGACCTATGCCGATTACGACGCCGGCGCCTTCCGGCAGCACGCGGTGCGGTTCTCCTCGCCGGTCTATCCCGGCGAGACCGTGACCATGGAAATGTGGAAGGACGGCAACGTGATTTCGTTCGAAGCAAAAGTGAAGTCGCGCAACGTCACCGTGATCAAGAGCGGCCGGACGGTGCTGGGGTAATTCATCGTCATTCCGGGTTCGATGCTGCGCATCGCCCCGGAATGACGGCAGCCAACGGGGAGCAAACACATGGGATTACTCGACGGCAAGGTCGCCATCATCACCGGCGCCGGTGGCGGGCTCGGTGAGGCCTACGCAAAACTGTTCGCGCGCGAGGGTGCCGCGGTGGTGGTCAACGATCTCGGCGGGCCGCGCGACGGCTCGGGCGCCGACCTCTCGATGGCGCAGCAGGTGGTCAATGCGATCAAGGCGGAGGGCGGCCGCGCGGTCGCCAACGGTGCCGATATCTCGACCATGGCCGGGGGCCAATCGGTATTCGACGACGCTATCAAGCATTTCGGCCGCGCCGATATCCTGGTCAACAATGCCGGCATCCTGCTCGACCAGACCTTTGCAAAAGCGACGGAAGCGGCCTGGGACAAAGTTCTCAAAGTGCATCTGAAGGGCACCTTCTGCGTCACCCAGCCGGTGTTTCGCTGGATGCGCGAGAACGGCGGCGGCGTCATCGTCAACACCTCCTCGACCTCGGGGCTGATCGGCAATTTCGGCCAGAGCAATTACGGTTCGGCCAAGGGCGGTATCTGGGGACTGTCCAACGTGCTGGCGATCGAGGGCCGCAAATACAACATCCGGGTCTGGACCCTGGCCCCCGGCGCGTTGACCCGGATGACCGCCGACCTGCCGCGCTACATCGAAAACCCCAAGGCGGCGCTTGGGCCTGACGGGATCGCGCCGGCCGTGCTATACATGGTCAGCGACCTCTCGGGCGACCAGACCGGCAAGACGCTCGGCGTCTCCGGCCCGCGCGGGGTACGGGAAATGCGGATGATGGAAAAGGAAGGCTGGAAGCCGCCGCACGAGGGCTGGAAGGCGCAGGATATCGCCGAGCACGCCAAGGATATCTTCTTCAGCGAAGAAGAGATCAAGATGGGCGCAAGAAGGTTTTAGCTTAACTGTCGTTCCGGGGCGCGCGCAGCGTGAACCCGGAACCTCGAGATTCCGGGTCTGGTCCTCCGGACCATCCCGGAATGACGAAAGAGGGAACGATCCACCCATGACCAAACTCACTCCCAAGGCCGCCGGCACCTTCGCGATTGCGCCGACGCCGTTTCACGATGACGGCCGCATCGACGACAAATCGATCGACGCCCTGACCGACTTCTACGCCGAGGTCGGCTGCGACGGCGTCACGGTGCTGGGCATTCTGGGGGAGGCGCCGAAACTCGATGCCGCCGAGGCCGAGCAGGTCGCGGTGCGTTTCGTCAAGCGCGCGAAAACCATGCAGATCATCGTCGGCGTGTCCGCGCCGGGCTTTGCTACCATGCGCTCGCTGGCGCTGAAATCGATGGATGCCGGTGCCGCCGGCGTCATGATCGCGCCGCCGCCGCATCTGCGCACCGACGACCAGATCACGGGCTATTTCAAGCAGGCCCAGGAAGCGATCGGCGACGATATCCCATGGGTGCTGCAGGATTATCCGCTGACCCTGACGGTGGTGCTCACGCCCGCCGTGATCCGCAAGATCGTGATGGATTCGCCGTCCTGCGTGATGCTCAAGCACGAGGACTGGCCGGGGCTGGAGAAGATTTCGACGCTGCGCGCGTTCCAGAAGGATGGCTCGCTGCGGCCGTTGTCGATCCTGGTCGGCAATGGCGGGCTGTTTCTCGATTTCGAGATGGAGCGCGGCGCCGACGGCGCCATGACCGGCTACGCCTTCCCGGAACTGCTGATCGACGTGGTCAATCTGTCGAAGGCCGGCAAGCGCGACGCCGCGCATGATCTGTTCGACGCCCATCTGCCGCTGATCCGCTACGAGCAGCAGCCGGGTGCGGGTCTCGCGGTGCGTAAATACGTGCTGCAGAAGCGCGGCATTATCGCGTCATCGGCGCAGCGCAAGCCCGGCGCCACCATCACCGCGACCGCGAAGGCCGAGGTCGACTACCTCCTGTCCCGCGTCGCCCGGATCGACAAGCGCGCCAACCTGCAGCCGCAAGCCAGCGCGGCGGAGTAGCTGCCCCGATCCCTCAACGTCATTGCGAGCGAAGCGAAGCAATCCATTTGGCGGCGTCAAGAAAGAGTAGGTTGCTTCGTCGCTTCGCTCCTCGCAATGACGACGAAATTCCACGGAGCACCCGATGTCCACCGTATCAGCCAAACCGCCGCGCGCCGCATCCACTATCCTGCTGTTGCGCGATAGCCTCGCGACATTCGGCGAAATGGAAGTCTTCATGATGGTGCGCCATTACGAGATCGACTTTAACTCCGGCGCGCTGGTGTTTCCCGGCGGCAGTGTCGACAAGGGCGATCAGGAGATCATCGCCGATCCCGCGCTTTACTCGGGCGGAGAGGGGCTCGATGCCGCCGCTTTGAGCTTCCGGATCGCTGCGATCCGCGAGACCTTTGAGGAAAGCGGCATCCTGCTGGCGCGCCCCAGGGGGTCGAAGGCGCTGGTCGATGCCGCCAGGGCACGCGAGATCGAAGCCGCGCATCGTGCCGATCTGTGCGACAGCAAGGTCAGCTTCCTGAAGGTGCTCACCGACAACGGCATGGTGCTGGCGCTCGACGAACTCGTGCCTTATGCGCACTGGATCACGCCGGAAGGCATGCCGAAGCGGTTCGACACCTGGTTCTTCCTCGCCGCGGCGCCGCCCGAGCAGGCCGGTGCCCATGACGGGAAGGAGTCCACCGATTCGATCTGGGTGTCGCCGCGCGAGGCGCTGGAAGGCGGCGACAGCGGCCGCTTCAAACTGCCCTTTCCGACCACCCGCAACCTGGTCCGGCTCGGCAAACAGCCCAACGTGCAGGCCGCGATCGAGGACGCCAGGGGCAAGGCGGTGGTGACCGTGATGCCTGTCATGACGATGCTGAACGGCGGCCGTCAGCTGCGGATTCCGCTGGAAGCGGGGTATGACGGCGCCGTGTTCGAGGTCGGTTCGGTCGGGTGATCGCAGGGGGCGCTCTCTACTCGTCATTGCGAGGAGCGAAGCGACGAAGCAATCCATCTTCGTTCTTTGTGCGGCAAAGCTGGATTGCTTCGCTTCGCTCGCAATGACGCTGAGGGGTGCGCGCAGACGTCTATCATAGTTCGTCACGCAGCGAAGTATTCCAGCCGTCGAACCTTGTAGTGTCCATCTCGACAGGAATCGAGAAGGACCGACATGCAACACCCCCATCCGCACCCTCCCAACATCGCCGTCGAACTGGCGCTGTTGCTGACGCTCGCGACGTTGTGGGGTGCGTCCTACAGCTTCATCAAGATCGGCGTCGCGACGATTCCGCCGGTCACCCTGATCGCCGCGCGCACCCTGATCGCGGGCCTGCTGCTCCTCGTCATCATGCGCTGGCGCGGGATCGTGCTGCCGATGGATGCCGCGACCTGGCGGCGTTTCCTCTGGCAGGCCTGCCTCAACAGCGTGATCCCATGGACCATGCTGGCCTGGAGCGTGCGCTCGCTCGACGCCGGGCTCGCCACCATTCTCAACTCGACGTCCCCGATCTTCACCTTCTTTTTGACGCTGGCCGTCACCCGCCATGAGGCGCTGGCGCCGCGCAAATTGTTCGGCGTTTGCGCCGGGATGGCCGGCATCTGTCTGATCGTCGGCGTGGAAGCGCTCGGCGGATTGGGCCAGCAGCTGGTCGCGCAGATCGTGGCCGTGCTGGCCGCCATCTGCTACGCGGGCGCCGCGATCTTCGGCCGCGGCTTCAAGGGCCTCGACCCGATGGCGCCCGCCGCCGGCTCGCTGCTGGCAGGCGCGGCGATCCTGATTCCGCTCAGCCTGATGGTGGACCGTCCCTGGACGCTGGCGCCGTCGGCCGGTTCAATGCTGGCGTTGCTGGTGCTGGCGGTGTTCTCCACCGCGCTGGCCTTCGTGATTTATTTCCGCCTGGTCCAGACATTGGGCTCGGTCGGCACCACCGCGCAGGCCTATCTGCGGGTGCCGATCGGCGTCGCCGTCGGCGTGGTGTTTCTCGGCGAGAGCCTGACGGCGACGGCGTGGATCGGCCTCGGCTGCGTCGTGATCGGCGTCGCCGCGATGACGATCCCGGCACGGAAGGCTGCGACGGTTGCGGAAGCCGCTCGTTAATGCCAACGCGTAACGATCAAGGTCGGCTCGGTGCGCGCGTTCATCGACCTCGCCCCGCTTGCGGGGGGAGGTCGGATCGCATCGCAGATGCGATCCGGGTGAGGGGGGTCCTCCGCGAGTCCGAATGCGCTGAGAGGCCCCCTCATCCTAATCTTCTCCCCGCAAGCGGGGAGAAGGAGAAAAGGCCATCATTCTCTACGCGAGAAACGAATCCACCAGCGCCTGATCCTGGTCGTAGACCCAGCATTGCCACAACAGCCCGTCGCGCACGCTGTAGACCAGCAGGCGTTCGACCTCCGCGGTCCTGCCGCCGCGGCTGAAGCGCTCGCGAACCAGCAGCGCGCCGCGCTCGGGTCCCGCCATGACATCGACAATGCCGAGCAGCTGTCGATTGGTGCGGCGGGTGACCTCGGCGAGAATGGTCAGCGCCGCCTGCTTGCCCCGGTGCACCCCGGCCAGTGGATTGCTGCCGAAATAGTGCAGGGTGAAATCGTCATGGTAGCTCGCCACCACGCCGGCGCGGTCGCCGGCCTGCCATGCCGTCGCATAGCGCGAGACCGCCTCACGGACGGGGGCGCTGGCCGGAAGGTGGCGGCTGGCTGCCGAAGTTGAACTTTCCATCGATTGCTGTCCTCTGTATCGGGGTATTCGGCATAGACTGCGGAAAACACCCGGCGCTTTCACAAACTGGCTATCGGCATGGTCACGAGGGCAAAATTGATCGGCTGGGGACCGCGCGTGCTCTATCTCGGTCCGGCTTTCGGCCTGACGCCGCACCGCAACGCGACCGCGGTGCTGGCGGTCGCGCTGGACGGAGGGTTGGACGTGGCCGCTGATCCCGCCGATCCCGATGGAATCTATCGTTCCGCGCGCAGCGTGCTGATCCCGCCAAACACGCTGCATCACCTGCGCATCGCGGGCGGACGGATGGCGTTTCTCTATGTCGATCCGCTGAGCCGCGATCTGGTGGCGCTCAACGCCAGAATGCAGGATGTCACGCCGCGCGCCGCATTCGACCTGATCGGGGAGGTCGCCGTGATCGAGGTTTTGGCCGGCGTTGCGGATGGTCGCCTCAGTGATGGCGATGGACGCAAAGCATTGACGGAATTGCTCGGGACCGGCACGCGCGCCAATCCGGATGCACGCATTCTCTCGGTGCTGCGCCGCATGCGCGACCAGCCGCACCGACCGCACTCGATGGCGGAGCTGGGCGCATGCGCCGGGCTTTCGGCCTCGCGCTTTCTGCATCTGTTCACGGCCGAGACCGGCGTTCCACTGCGGCGTTACCGGCTGTGGAATCGCATGGGGGCAGCGGTCACAGCATTCCGCGAGGGCCAGTCGCTGACCGAAGCCGCCCACGCCGCTGGCTTTGCCAGCTCGGCGCATTTCAGTACCGCCTTCCGCGACATGTTCGGCATGATGCCGTCGGAATTGATGAAGAGACTACTGGAGCCGGCGCGACGCTGAGACAGAACCGAGAGCAGCGACGCACTGGATACCCGGCATGCGCTGGCGATGACGATAGGAGTGGCGGCTACGAGGCGCAATGTGGTGGACTACCCCGACGGGCAAATCACTTCTGTTTACCAGAAATTGCGTCAAGCCCTTTCTGCAAAAATATTTCTGTTTATCAGAAACTAAAATCAGGCTATATCCATAGCCATCCCGTCCCATCCAGAGGGGCGTTGCGCAAGGTCACCGATGCGGGGCGGGGATGCGGTGGACGCGGATGGCGCTCCTGACCAGAGTGCCTGAAGCGGACGGCGAAATCGTTTGGTCCCGACACCCCAAAGGCTGGTGTCAAGTCCGCGGCTTAAGGCAGCGCGGGCGACGGTGGCAAAAGCGCAGGGCTCACCGAGGAGGTCACGTATAAGCCGTAAACCATTGCGCGGGGAGTGCCGGGTGATTCCGGTGTGACCTGACTAACGCGTGTGCTCGCTCGCTACCACTACCCATTGCACACGCGGCTATCGGGCGCATCGGGCGCCCGGCCTCCCCGCGCCCTCTGATTGGAGAGGGCGGAAGTTGCTGGCAAAGCTCGGGCGAAGCGCGCCGCGAGATTGCGACACTGCGTTTGCAATTGCGCCTGGCATTCTTACCCTCCCCCGGAGGGGATAAGAAACCCGCCCTGCCGGGGCTGCCATAACCGTCATCCTGCCGACACATCCGGAGGCTTTTCGAGGCGCCACGGGGCTTCCCGCGGCTTCGGGTGTGTTCCCCTCGGGACCGAATACGTCGTATATTGCGCCCGATTGGAGCCGGTCCGATAACCATGCCTGCTGAAGTGCCGCAAAAGACAAGGTCGTTCTCGCTCTCGATCGGTCAGCTGACATTCGGCAGTTTTCTGCTGGTGCTGGCGGCTATCGCGACCACCAGCATCGCCAGCGTCGTCTCCATCCGCCAGATTGATATGACGTTTGCCGAGCTGCAGCGGCTGCGGAGCGTCGGCGACCTCGCCGAGGACATCGACCGGCGGATGAACGAATTGCGGCTTGCCGCCCGCGACTTCGTGACCGATCCGGGTACCCAGTCGACCGAGGTCGGGGACGCCGCCGCGACGCTGGGCGAACTCCTGAAGAAAACCCGGCTGGAGCTTGCGCCCGAGCAGCAGGACATGATCGACGGCGTCACCGTGCGGCTGTCGACCTATCGCAACGGCATCGAACGGATTTCGTCGTTGATCAACCGCCGCGCCGAACTGATTATCGGCTTGCCGCGGCTGCGTGAACGATTCGACGCGGCGATAGCGGAAACGCCCGATCCCGTCATCTCCTCGATGTTATTCCAGGCCCAAAGCCGCATCGCGTCGGCCCTGCTGGCGCGCAATCCGCTGGACGCCGAAGAGGCCGCGCACGACATGCGGGCGCTGACGATTCCGGACCCAAAGCTTCGCGCCGCCGCCGACAATTACGCCGAGGCGATCATCGCGCTATCGGTCCGCGAACGCCAGATCGCGGATATCGACAAGGAGGTACTCGGCTCCGAAGGTCGCCTGATCGGGCGAGTCACCGAGCTCTTGCGCGAGGTCAGCGCAAGCCGCAGCCGTGTGCTGTCCCGTAATCTCGCGAAAACGCTGGCCAGGGACAAATGGCAGAGCATCGTGCTCGGCACCGCCGGCGTGCTGATCGGGCTGTGGGCGGCGTGGTTCGTGGTGCGTCGGACGGTTCGTCCGCTCGCCGCGATCGGGACCTCGATCCGCGCGCTGGCCGGAGGCAAGAAGGACACCTCGATTCCCGCCACCGACGTGAGCAACGAGATCGGCGACATCGCGCGGGCGGCCGAGGTGTTCCGCCGCACCCTGGTCGAGGCCGACGCCGCGCGCGAGGCGGCGGTGCGCGCCCTGGCCGAGCAGCGGCTGGCCGAGGAAAGCTATCGGAAGCTGTTCGAAGGTTCGGTCGACGGAATTTACGTGACGACGCCGGGCGGCGCGCTGCTCAACGCCAATCCAGCTCTGGCGCGGATGATGGGCTACGACACGCCGCAGGAGCTGATAGATGGCATCGGCGACATCGCCGATCAGATTTATGTCCATCCGCAGGCCCGCGCGGAATATCGGGCGCTGATGGAGCGCGACGGCATGGTCCGCGAGTTCGAATATCAGGTTCGTGCCCGCGACGGCAGGGTGCTCTGGCTCTCCGACAGCGCCACCGTCGCCCGCGACGAGACCGGCGAGGTCGTGCGCTATGAGGGAACGGTGCGCGACATCACCGACCAGAAGCGCGCGGAGGACGCGATCGCCGAGGGCCGGCGGTTGCTGCAGCAGGTCATCGACACCGTTCCCGCCGTCATCAACGTCAAGGACAAGCAGCTGCGCTATGTCCTGATGAACCGCTACATGGCCGGCATCTTCGGCGTCGAGCCCTCGGAGGCGATCGGCCGCACCACCACCGATCTGATGTCGCGCTATGGCGCGGAGAAAACCGACGAGCACGACAAGCGGGTGCTGGAGGCGGGCAGGGAACTCGGTTTCTACGAGGAGGAATACAAGGATTCCTCCGGCAACATGCGGCAATGGCTGGTCAACAAGCTGCCGCTGCTGAACGCCGAAGGCGAGATCGAGAACATCGTCACCGTCGCGCTCGACATCGGCGAGCGCAAGCGCGGCGAGCTGGAGATGCGCAAAGCCAAGGACGCCGCGGAAGCGGCATTGCGCAATCTGCGCGAGACCCAGAACTCGCTGATCGAGGCGGAAAAGCTCGCGGCCCTGGGAAGGCTGGTGGCGGGCGTCGCCCACGAGGTCAACAATCCCGTCGGCATCAGCCTGACCGTCGCCTCCTCGCTGGAGCGCAAGACCGCGTTGTTCTCCGCCGAAGTCGCGCGTGGCGATCTCAGGCGATCGAGCCTGACCGATTTCCTCGAGACCAGCCGCGACGCGTCCTCGCAGCTGGTGGCCAATCTCAACCGCGCCGCCGAACTGATCACCTCGTTCAAACAGGTCGCCGCCGACCGCAATTACTCGGACCAGCGCACCTTCGACCTCGGCGATCTCACCGAGCAGGTGGTGATGAGCCTGCGGCCGGGTCTGCGGAAGCACAATCTGACGCTGAACGTCGACTGCCAGCCCAATCTCACCATGAACTCCTATCCGGGGCCGTATGGCCAGGTGCTGACCAACCTGTTTCTCAATTCGGTGGCGCACGCCTTTCCGGACGGCAAGACCGGTACGGTCGATATTCAGGTGCGCGAATCCGGCAAGGACAATGTCGAGATCCTGTTCTCAGACAATGGTTGCGGCATGAGCCTCGACGTCCGGCGCCGGGCGTTCGACCCGTTCTTCACCACCCGCCGCGACCAGGGCGGCACCGGGCTCGGCCTGCATATCGTCTATAGCATCGTGACCAACCGGCTGGGCGGCCGGCTCGACCTGGATTCCGAGCCCGGCGGCGGCACCAGGATCCAGATCATCCTGCCCCGCACCGCGCCGCTGGAGCAGGCCGCGGAATAGCGTTGTCGGCCCTTTGGCCTCACCGCATCATTTTGAAACCACCCGTCCGCGCCTGACCGAACGACCCGCGGAACTGGGACGACGTCGTGAATCGCTGGCTGTTGCCGGTGCTCGTGAGGCCTGCCGGCCGCCGATGGACACCAGCCGGCGGAGAGGATTTCGAAGTCCGTTTCTCGACCGGAGTCAGCTTTCCATTGAACTTCGTCACCGGCCGCTCGCCAATTTTGCCAACCTTGTTTCCGGGCAGATTGACGATCTTGCCGGTACCGGGACCGTTGTTGCCGAAGGTGGGTCTGGCGCCGGGAGACGGCAGCGTGACGATCTTTCCGCCACCCTGCGGCAAGGCCTGCGCGCCGGCGTTGTGGCCGAAATTGTGCTTTGCGGGACCGAAGCCGCCGAGCTTGATCGAAGCCGGCGCCAGGATCCGGGTCGGCTGCGACAGCGGAATGAGCCTGGGCTGCGCCGCCATCTTCAGGGCGCTCTGGGCATAGGGGCCGTTGGAAAATTTTTCATAGAACGATTTGTACGCGATGGGAGAATTGGTCTGTACCGCCGCGTGCCAGGCTTTGGCCTGCAGAAGGTTGCCCAGCAAGATCCGGATGCGGTCGCTCAGCGGGTCGCGCGGATAGATCCGGATGAACTCCTGGTAATTCTCGACGGAGTTTTCCGCCAGCACGTATTCATAGGCCTGGCGGGAGGAACGCGACGGCAGGTCGCTCGCCGCATAGGCCATTTTCGTCTGCGCCGGGGCTCTGGTGGCGGCGACGGCGGTGTCGCCGAAGAAATAGAAATCGCTGGTCAGCGACGAGCTTTCCCAAGGGGTCTGTTGCCCGTCGGTCGAACTGCCGACATCGAGGCGAATGCGCTTGAACAGCTGCTCGATCGGGAGATTCTTCTCGTTCGCCAGCCGCAGGAACGCTGCGGTGAACGGACTATGCTCGCCGGCGCCATCCAGTGCTTCGGTGCCCGGTGCGGTCGAATAGGCGACGATCGAACCCTTCGGCGCGTCGACGATGGCGAGGCCGCGTCCGGCGTCGTTGAGCGAGGGGAACGGATTGTTGCGGCAGGCATCGAGGATGACGATGCGGACCCGGCTCGGAATCGTCTCCAGCGTCGCCATCACGTCGACCAGCCGGAGCGAACCGTTGACCAGGTCGGGTTCGGAAGAAACCTTGGCGTCGACCGGTATCAGATAGTTTTCGCCCGCCAGCTGCACGCCGTGGCCGGCATAATACACCATCGCCACCGTATTCGGGCCGCCGCCGGCGACCTTGCCGGAAAACTCCTGCACCGCCTGGATCATCTGGTTGTGGCTGAGGTCGGTGGCGGAAATTACCTCGAAGCCGGCGGAATTGAGCAGTTGCGCGACCGCCCTGGTATCGTTGCCGGGATTGGCGAGCTGGACGGTGTTTTGATATTTCGAATTGCCGATCACCAGTGCGATGCGCTGCTCCGGACCGGTTAGCGCGAGGGAGGTGCCTGCCGCGCTCTGCGCATCTGCGGGCCCTGCCACCAGCAATCCGGCCAGGAAACCGGCCACGAGGTATGCGCCAAATAACGTATGCCTGAAAAGCCGCATGGCATTCTCCCACAGAACGTCTCGACGTGAGATCGACTGCGGGCAACCTAGGGGGCGGGTGGTGTCGACGTATGTGATCCTTGTCACAGCCGATTCTGGCGGATGGCCGTCGAAAGCCGGAAAGGCTCGCGCTAGTCGAGGTCGGCGAGCTTGTGCAGCGTGGCGCCGAAAATCTGGCTGGCCTTTCCGACCAGCGCCGTACCGTTCATGACCCCGCGGGTATCGGTGAAGGTGCCGGTGACGCCGATACCGACCGGGTCGGGACCGCCGAACAGCGGATTGGCATCGCGGCTGGAGGTATGGCGCTGCACCAGGACTTCGCCCCTGAAGGTATCGTCCTTCACTGTGTAGCTGCCGGTGTAAAACAGGTAGGCGTCGCCGCCGTGGATCCGGCCATCCCGGAACATGATCACGCCGCTGCCCTTGCCCGACCGGCCATCCTGCAGGCTGACATGGATCGAATATAGGCCGTTCTTCATGATGCCCCGATGCCGACATCCGTTGCCCCCGGAAGTCGGCACTCCGTTATGCCAAAGCAAGGCACGCAACGTCAACGCGCGGCCGGACCATGGACCGCGCTATCGAGGGCGATCCCTCGCTTTCTGCCAGATCTTGACGAACGCAGACCGCCCCGGTGCGGCGCGCCCTCACGTGTATTTTGGGTCGCGCTCCAACAGCTCGATCGAGATGCCCTGCGGGCCGCGGATGAAGCAGATGCGGACGCCGGGCCGGAGCGTCGTCGGCTCCTTGGTGAATTCGACGCCCTTGGCCTTGATCTCGGCGGCCACCGCATCGATGTCCTTCACCGCCAGCCCGAAATGGTCGAGCCCCTGATAGGGCGTCACCGGCGGGGTATGGACGCCGTCGCCGTCGGTAACCGGTGCGATGAATATGTTGGCGCCGCCGAGCTTGACGTCGATCCGCCCGGGGTTGCGGATGATGACGCCGCCGAGAATATCCTCGAGCCAGGCCGCGGTGGCCTCGGGATCCGGACTGCGCAAATGGACATGATCCCAGGTGACGATCGGCATCGTTGCTCCCCCTTGTTTTTCCCCGGTCCGGCCGGCGCGGCGTGGGCCGCGGCACGGGGCGGCGCTGTCAATTTTAGCGGCCGCCTGCCGGCAACGCCATCCCTCAGGGCCTGACCTGAACCGGCGGCGGCGATGGGGGTTCTGGCCTTCCTGGTGACCGGACCGGGGCAGGGGCGCTGCTATCGGGCGATGGCCGCCGACGCGGCTCCCTCTGAAGCGGCGCCCGTCGCCGGGCTCAAGTTCACGATTGGTTAACCGCAGGCGAAAAGTGAATCCTGAGCTTGAACCGTGCGGACGGCCCAGCGACCAATCACCAGGAACCAATTGCATGATTGCCAGTTGAGGGAATGATCCGCGGCAAGCGCGGATGGAGCGGTTTGAGATGCCGATAGCGCAATATTTTCTCTATGTCGGCGGAGTGCTGCTCGCGCTGCTGTTCGGGGTCGATGCCTTCGTTCCGAAAGAGCCGGTGGTGAGTTCCATCGCGGCGATCGAGGCGCCTGTGGCGAGTCCCGTGTTCAGGATCCGCTCCGAACGGAAATGGCCGGAGCGGGTCGTGTACGATACCAGTCTTCCCACCATCGTTCCTCCGAAGGTCGAGATTGCCGCCGCTGCCGACGTTCCGGCGCCGGCCGCGGAAATGTCGGCGAAGGCGCAGGTGCGCGAGTCCTTTGCGCAGTTCAAGCCGGGCGACGATCCCAAGCCCGAGGTCAAGCCGGTTCGGAAACGCAAGGTTGCCAAGGCCCGGGCGGCTCCGCCGCGTCAGCCGGCGATGCGCGTCGCCGAGCGACCTCAGTTCGGCTTTTTTGGCAACAACATTTGGTGAGCCTCGAGCTCGTGACGGCTCCTGACCAGCCGGCATAGCCGACAGGTTCGAACTTCCCACCCTCGATCCCGCGTGACGAGCCGCCAGCAGTTGCACGGACGGTCCGATCACGCCGGCTATTGCGGATCAATGTCAGACATGGGCAAGACATAAGGGGCGGCGGTCGTCCCGGGATTCGCGTATGGCGCCCAGCCGCCGTCGACCCGGGCAATGGCCAAGTGGCAAGAGCAAGGAGTGCGCCGGAGCCGGCGCCCATCATGGAAACCAAGCCGCCTGTTCCGCGCGCCATCCTGGTCGGCGTTCAGCTCCCCGGCGTCGACGACGTCATGCACGCCGCGAGCCTGGGAGAGCTTGGCCGCCTGGTGAAGACGCTCGGCTATGAGGTCGTCGGCACGGTGTCGCAGAAGCGCGACGAGATCGGGGGCGCCACGGTGCTCGGCAAGGGGCGGCTCGAGGAACTGGCCGAGATGACCGGCGGAACCGGTGTCGTCGAATCGATGGCGCCGGTCCGCAAGTCGAAGGCCCGAGAGCGCTTTGACGATACCGGCGGCAGGAAGCCCGCGGTCGCGGGCGCCGAACCCGATCCGCAGCGGAAGCCGGAATTCGTCATCGTCGATCACGAGATATCGCCGAGCCAGGCCCGCAACCTCGAGCGGGCCACCGGCGCGCAGGTGCTCGACCGCACCGGCGTCATCGTCGAGATCTTCCATCGCCATGCGCATAGCCGCGAGGCCAAGCTGCAGGTCGAGATCGCACGGCTGAAATACGTCTCGCCGCGGCTGCGGGAATCGTCGGGCGGCGGCGGGCGGCAGCAGGGGCCCGGCGCCGGCGAGTCCGATCTCGAAGTCGACCGTCGCAAGGTCCGCGACCGCCTCGCGGAGCTGAAGGAGCAACTGGAGAATATCCAACGCGACAGCGACGAACGCCGGTCCGCGCGCCGCGACCAGCTCCGCGTCGCGCTGGTCGGCTACACCAATGCGGGCAAGTCGTCGCTGATGCGCGCGCTCACAGGCAGCGAAGTGCTGGTTGAGGACAAGCTGTTCGCGACGCTGGACACCACGGTGCGCGCGCTGCAGCCGGAGAACCGGCCGCGCGTGCTGATCTCGGACACGGTCGGCTTCATCAAGAAGCTGCCGCACGATCTGGTCGCCTCGTTCCGCTCGACGCTCGCCGAAGCGCTGGAAGCCTCGCTGCTGCTGTTCGTCGTCGACGCCTCCGATCCCACTTACGAATCGCAGCTCGAGGTGAGCCGCAACGTGCTCAAGGAGATCGGCGCGGACACCGTTCCGTCGCGCCTGCTCTTGAACAAGATCGACCGCGTCAGCGAGGAAGATCGCGCCGCGCTGCGCGAAAAACATCCCGACGCGATCCTGCTCTCGGCGGCGTCGCCGCCGGACGTGGCCGCGCTGCGCGAGACCATCATCGCGTTCTTCGAGGCGTCGATGATGGAGGACGAGTTGGTACTGCCCTATGCGAAGCAGGGACTGCTCAGCGATGTCTACGAGAACGCCCGCGTGCTCTCCGAAGACTACGACGCCACCGGCCGGGTCATGAGGGTCCGCGGCCTTCCGGCCGCGATCGCGCGGCTGCGGAGGACGCTGGCGGGGTAGGGGAAGCTGACGGGCGCTCGATGCCTTGAGGGGGGCGAGGCCGCCCGGAAGCCAAGGAAATGTCTCGTCGCCGTCACCTACCTGTATCGCGGCGACTTCCATCACCGGTCGGTCGGGTTTGCTCGATGAAATCGACCATGAGCGACACCGCCGCGGTCGCGTGTGTCTCGAGCAGCTTGTGGCCGGCGTCGAGAACATGGCCTTCCATTCTCGGCAGCGCCTCCATCCATGACAGGACCTCGGCGAGATCGAAGAAGGGGTCGTGGCGCGCCCAGATCATCAGGGAAGGCGGCTGCCGGCGCGCGAGATAGTCGGCGATCTCTTCGAACCGGGCGACGTAGTTCCCATAGTCCTTGACGAGCGCTCGCTGCGTCTCCATCCGGCCCGGCAACTGCATCGTCCGCCAGTCTTCCTCCCAGATTTCGGCCGGGATTCGCGTCGCAACGTCCGGCGGCATCCCGCCAAGATATCCGTTGCGCACGCCCTCGAAGGTCAGATGCGCAGTCGCCGCCGCCTCGTTCTCCGGGTTGGGATTCGACCAATAATCCTCCACCGGCGCCCATTGTGATCCGAGTCCGGTTCGATGCGCATTGGCATTCTGTACGAAGTGGCCCAGCACCAGGTCCGGCGCTTGCATGGCGATGTCAAACCCCACCGGCGCGCCGAAATCATGAAGGTAGATGTAGCGCGGCCCGGCCGCGAGTCGGTCCAGCAGCTCCGAGACGGCCTGGCTGAAGGCGGGAAACGTGGGTTTCGGCAGAGGATCCGACTCGCCGTAGCCAGGCAGGTCGGGCGCGATCACGTAGGCGACCTGCGACAGCTCGGGCACAACCTCACGAAAATAGTCCGCCGAGCCGGGAAAGCCGTGCAGGAGAAGCACGGTGGGCTTGGACGCGTCACCCGCCACAGCAAAGGACAACTCCGCGCCGCCGGACAGACGAAGTCTTTGACGGGGCAGTGGGCGCATGTTCGGCCTCCTCTTCTCGACTGCCGTCCGGCTCAATCGCGCCTGTGGACCCGCTGCAGGAAGTCACGCGTCAGATCGACCGCCTCTGCGAGATTGGTCTCAAGCAGCCAGTGCCCCGCGTCGAGCAGGTGGAGTTCCGCCTCGGGCAAGTCACGCAGATAGGCGCGCGCCGATTCCTCCGGCATATAGAGATCCTGAGGTCCCCAGAGGATCAACGCGGGTGGCGAGTGGGCTCGCAAATAGGCCTGATAGCGCGGAAACCACGCAAGATTGTCCTTGAGGTCGTAGATGATGCGCGCGGCGATCTCCTGGCGCCGCTCCGTCATCAGCGGCCAATGCAATTCCCAAAGGTCAGGCGGAATACGTTGGGCCAGTTCGGGACGGACGGCGTTCAGAAACTCATCCCTGAAATGATCCTTGGAGATGAACTCGCGTAGTTTGCCGAGCCCTTCCGCCCGCTCCATTCTCCAGATGTCCTTGAGCCCGGCATATTTGGGCCCGAGTACATCCTCGTAGATGTCGCCATTCTGGATGATGAGCGCGGCGATGCGGCTCGGATCGCGGATGGCCAGTCGCAGGCCGACCTGAGAGCCGAAGTCGTGGAGATAGAGCGCAAAACGTTCAACGCCCAGCGTATCGACAAAGTCTTCCAGAAAGCATGCGAAGCCGTCGAAATCGTAGGCGAACGCTTCAGGCGTGGCGCTATAGCCGCTGCCGGGGAAATCCGGAGCGAGCAGCCGCCAGTCTTCGCCAAGATGGCGCATATAGTCCCTGAATTCATAGGAGGAGCAGGGATAGCCATGGGGCAGCAGGAGCACAGGCGCGTGCGCCGGGCCGGCTTCGCGATAGAAGACGTCCACGCCACCGACCATCGTTCTGCGATGGTGCACCGGAACAGACATTTGGGCTCCTGATACCTCAGCGACGGAAACGGCGGAGGTAGGCGACTGTTCCCGTTCGGGAGAAGTCGTTTCGGGTGGGTCAATCGGCGAAGCCAATGGTGGCGTGCCGCAGCGCGCGCTGGCGCAGAAGAGGCGATGGCGCGCTCGGAGAGATTCGAACTCCCGGCCCTCGGAATCGAAATCCGATGCTCTATCCAGCTGAGCTACGAGCGCATCAATGTTTTCAATGTGTTAGCGCAGGGTTCTAATTTCTTAGGGCCACTGTTCCGAGCACTGAAAACGGGTGCCGAACCACGTTCGACGGTTCCGATTACCAGACTTGGCCGAGGAGGGCCATCCCGCCCTGCTGCTTCGCGTCGGTGAGGCAAAAACACGGCGTCGAGGCCTTCATGGCGGAATACCCCTGGTTCGGAACAAGTTGGAAAAACCGGACTTTCCTTTTCGGGCTTTGTTCTTCTCAGGAGCGGGCCTGCACAGCCTGCCGCCTTCGTAACCACCAAAGGCAGTCGGGTTGGGCTTCTCAATCCGGAAAGCAATGCAATGGAACAGCCGACCAAAGAGCAGATCATCCACCGGGCCTACGAACTTTGGGAACTGGCCGGCAAGCCTGAGGGCAGGGATGATGAGTTTTATCATCTGGCGGAACAAGAGCTGAGGAACGCCGATAAGTCCTCGCCGTTACGAACGCCCGATAACCTTTAGTTCGTCCATGAAAATTGCCGCCGTCGCTGGTGTCTTACGTCCGCCCGGTTCCGTAACGCGGTCGTTTCATGCCTGCTGGGTTCTCGTGTCTCCGTTGGTCGCGATCCGGACCGGTGGCATTTGGCCGTCGAGCCAGTCCTGTTCGGTCGCGAGGGCTTTCCAGGCGGCCTCCATGCGCTTGTAGCGTTTGTGGCTGGGCTCGTCCGGCGCCCGCTCGGCCATCCGGGCGCAGTTCTCGGCGTTCTCCAGGAAATGGTGTGACTGCTTCATTGATGGCCTCCCGCTTGAAGTGACATAGGAGGCGGCCAGTCGTTTGCAACGGAACGGATAATGACACTTTGTCCACGCTGATGAATAAGCGTTCAGGGCAATTGCCAGCACCAACGGCTGAAGCGATTGGCGCGCGCGGCGAAGTCCTGGCGTTCAATTCCAGTCAGCCGGTCAAATGCGCCGGATCATTCCCTGGCCGGTGGGGGCGGCAGGAGGCCTTGCCTGGCGCCTTCGAAAGAAGGGATCTGGAAGAGCCGTTGGGCCCATTTGGGTTCCATTCGAGGGAAAAATCCCCTCAAATGGGTGCCGATCGTCGTCGTATGCCCCCTTTTCGCCTTTTCGGGATGCTTAACGAAATTCCAACATAGTGCCGCCAGAGTCCTGCCATCTGGTCCGCTTGGGGCCAATGATCTACCCGGTTTTCGATCGATCCATGCGCATCACATTTCTACCCTTGCTGTTGCTCTCGCTGCTGGCGGTGTCGCCGGCGCGCGCCGATCTGCGCATCACCCGGGATCACGGCGGCTATGTCACCGAATACAAGGCGAAATACGAGCGCATTCGCGACCGCAAGGAACGCGTCATCATCGACGGCATCTGCAACTCGGCCTGCACGATGGTGTTCGGCATCGTGCCGATGAACAAGGTCTGCGTGACGCCGCGCGCCAGCCTCGGCTTCCACCAGGCCTATTACGACAAGGCGTTTACCTTCGGCATCAAGATAACCAGCTCGGAAGGAACGTCCGACCTGATGTCCTATTACCCTCAGCCGGTGAAGGACTGGATCCGCCGCAATGGCGGGCTGACCACCGAGATGAAGAAGATCAAGAACGGCAAGGACATGTGGAAGATCGTCGATCCCTGTCCGGAAGAATTCTGATCGCCTCAGGCCAGATCGATCGTCCCTGACATGACAGGCACGCAGCGGCCGCCGATATAGGTTACGGCGACCGTGCCGTCTTTCTTGTCGGCCTGTGCCTGCAGGATGCTCGGCCGTCCCATCTCCACGCCTTGCGCGATCGTCTTCGACAGCGAAAGGTTCGCCTCCGGGCGCAGGTGGGCGAGCAGGCCGATCAGCGCGACATTGGCGGAGCCGGTCGCCGGATCCTCGGGAATGTTGAGGTGCGGCGCGAACATCCGCGCCCGGATATCGATGTCGGCCTCATGGACCTGCGTGTAGAGCATGATACTGACGGCCGGCTGCTTGCTGACTTCCAGCCGGAACACATCGCCGTTCGGGCTCGCTTCGATCAGCGCCGTGCGGCTCTTCAGTTCGGCCAGAATGAACGGGGCGCCGCAGGACGCGATACGCGGGCGATGATGGAGGGTCTCGATGTCGGCCAGCGAGATTCCGCAGGCCGAAGCCACAAGTTCGCCCGCAACCTCGGCGCCGACCGAGAGCGGCTGCGGGGAGGCGAGTTTCGAACCCACCACGACCGCGCCTTCCCGCAAGATCTCGATCGGGACCAGTCCGGCCTTCTCCTCGAAGATGACGCGGTCGCCGCGGACCGGCCGGCCGTAACTGGAGCCTGCGCGGGCCAGCACGAAAGCGGTGCCGACATTGGGATGGCCGGCGAACGGCATCTCGCTGCGTGGCGTGAAGATCCGCACTTCGGCCGTATGCGCGGCGTCCCGGGGCGGCAGCACGAAAGTCGTCTCCGCCAGATTGAATTCGGCGGCGATCGCCTGCATCTGCCCGGCCGAGAGTCCCTCGGCGTTCAGGACGACGGCAAGCGGGTTGCCGATGAATTGGGTGCCGGTGAATACATCGACGGTCTGAAATTGCAGGCGCATCTCTCACGGTCCCCCCGGAGGTTGCCGCGCCTCATCGGTTGATCGATCCGGCCCGGTTCAGGCCGAAACGCGGTTTCGGCCACCCTTCTTCGCAGCATACATCAACTTGTCGGCGCGCTCGATAGTGTCGGTGATGTTCTCGTCAGGCCCAGCGACGCATGTGCCGATGCTGACGGTGACGACAGCGTGGGTCACGAGACCGGGATGGGGAATCTGCAGGTCGCTTACCGCGCTGCGCAACCGCTCGGCGACGGCGAGGGCTTCAAACGGATCCGCGGCCGGGAGGATTACCACGAACTCCTCCCCGCCGTAGCGGACAACGATGTCATCCGGTGACCGGAGGGCGCTTCGTATCGCTCCAGCGACTCGTTGCAGGCAACGGTCGCCTTCCGCGTGCCCGCTCAGATCGTTGAACAGCTTGAAGTGATCGACATCGATCATCAATACGCCGCTGCTGAGCGATGGGACGACGGAGGTAGACCAGTTGTCGGCGAATACCTCGAGGTAGCGCCGGTTGAAGGCACCCGTCAGCGCGTCGGTGCTGGAAAGCTGCGTCAGCCTGGCATTGGCGTTGCGAAGCTCGTCGGTTCGCCGCGCGTCAATGCGGCGCATCCGGAGAATCTCGTTCATCCGGGCGTCCTTTTCCCTGCGGACATACAGCGCCAGGATGGCTATCAGAATGTTGGACCCGACCAGATCCAGGTTGACCATTCTCGGCGGAAACTGCAGCGCGCTCGCGACGACCAGCGCGTAGACAGCGGTCGAGACGACCGTCATGATCTGCGTGGCGCGCCAGGGCAGCGCCGCAAATACCGCCGCGGCGAAGATGATAAACTGGCCTGCCATCAGATAGCGGCTGGCGAAAGGCTCCTGCGCCATTTGTCCGATGATCGCCGTTGTCGCGACCAGCGACACCGTCGCGCAGGCGCTGGCCACGGTCTGCAAACGGTGATTGCTCGACCAGCGATTGATGCCAAGCGCGAGCAGCACGAGAGGCGTGATCACCAGCAGCCGCAAACTGACGGCCGTCGAAAAGCTGTCACTCAGACTGTGGAGGTCGATGGCAAGTATGGACAGGTTTGCGACCGCTATCGTTACCAGCCATCGAAACTGACGGCTGAGCCGGGCGTTGCGCGGGTTGTCCGTCCACGGATCCCAGCTTTCGGCATTGCTCCGGCTACCCTGCGAATGAACAGGTTCGTCAAGCGCGCGTCGGTCGATCGGGCCGTCCATCGGTTGTTACCATCATCGGATGTCTACAAGCGACATGCGACGATATTTGCTAATGCATGGTGATCGGCGTCCATTCGACCGGATTATGACTAACGACTGGTGCGCGTGCTCCCTGCGCATCCGTATTTGCACGGAGCACGCGACCGATCAGGCAGGGGCTTGCACTCCGGCTGTGGGAAATGATCTCAAAACGTCACCACGCCGCGGATCGATTCACCGCGCTTCATCAGTTCGAACGCGGTATTGATCTCGGCCAGCGGCATCACATGGGTGATCATCGGATCGATCTCGATCTTGCCCTGCATGTACCAGTCGACGATCTTCGGCACGTCGGTGCGGCCGCGCGCGCCGCCGAACGCGGTGCCTTTCCAGACCCGGCCGGTCACCAGCTGGAACGGGCGGGTTGAAATCTCCGCTCCCGAGGGCGCCACGCCGATCACGATCGACTGGCCCCAGCCGCGATGGCAGGCTTCCAGTGCCTGCCGCATCACGGTGACGTTGCCGGTGCAATCGAACGTGTAATCGGCGCCGCCGATCTGGTCCGCGCCCGATTTGGTCATGTCGACGAGATGAGGGACGAGGTCCTTGCCGAGTTCCTTCGGATTGACGAAATGCGTCATGCCAAAACGCTCGCCCCAGGTCTTGCGGTCGTTGTTGATATCGACCCCGATGATCATGTCGGCGCCGGCCAGCCGCAGGCCCTGCAACACGTTGAGCCCGATACCGCCGAGCCCGAACACGATCGCCTTGGCGCCTTGTTCGACCTTGGCGGTGTTGATGACCGCGCCGATCCCGGTGGTGACGCCGCAGCCGATGTAGCAGACCTTGTCGAACGGCGCGTCCTCGCGGATTTTGGCCACCGCGATTTCCGGCAGTACCGTGAAATTGGCGAAGGTCGATGTGCCCATGTAGTGGTGGATCGGCTTGCCGCCGATGGAAAATCGCGAGGTGCCGTCGGGCATCAGGCCCTGGCCCTGGGTGGCACGGATCGCGGTGCAGAGATTGGTCTTGCGCGACAGGCAGGACGGGCATTGCCGGCATTCCGGCGTATACAGCGGGATGACGTGATCGCCTTTCTTCACGCTGGTGACGCCGCGGCCGATGTCGACCACGATGCCGGCGCCCTCATGGCCGAGGATCGCCGGGAACAGGCCTTCCGGATCGGCGCCGGACAGCGTGAATTCGTCGGTGTGGCACACCCCGGTGGCCTTGATCTCGACCAGTACCTCGCCCTCGCGCGGGCCTTCGAGTTGAACGGTGGTGACTTCCAGCGGCTTGCCGGCAGCGACAGCGACGGCGGCACGAACATCCATGGTATTCCCTATCTCTTCATCTCTTCGATCTGCGTTTCCCGGCGAGCGGGCACGCGGGGATTTACGATTGCCGGATAGCATATGTTCAGGCAATCAGGCCTGCAAATGAACAGGGACTTGGAAAATATGGCCGCGCGCGCGGCGCCGGCGATTTTTGTCCTTCTCTGGAGCACCGGTTTTATCGCCACCAAATACGGCCTGCATAATTCCGAACCGCTGACCTACCTTGCGATCCGGATGGCGCTGGTGGTCGCGCTGATGGCGATCATTGTCGCGATTGCCCGCCCGGTATGGCTCAACCGCGCCGAGGTCGGCCACAGCATCGTCGCCGGCATCCTGGTGCACGGAATCTATCTGGGGGGCACGGCGGTCGCGATTTCGCTTTCCATTCCCGCCGGGCTCTCGGCGCTGATTCCGGGGCTGCAGCCGATCCTGACCTCGACCCTGGCGAACCGCTGGCTTGGCGAGCGCGTCACGCCGCTGCAATGGACCGGGTTGCTGCTCGGGCTCGCCGGTGTGGTGCTGATCCTGCACGACCGTCCGATGGGCGGGCAGGCGGGCTGGGGCTGGCTGGCTTCGGGCGTCTCGCTTGTCAGCATTACCCTGGGCACCCTGTACCAGCGGCGCTATTGCAACCGCATCGACTGGCGTTCCGGCAATCTCGTGCAGTACGTTGCGGTCACGGTGCTGTTCGGCGCGGCCGCGTGGCTGCTCGAGAGCAATGTGGTGCACTGGACCCGGGAGTTCGTGCTGTCGCTGGTCTGGCTCGCGGTGGTGCTGTCGATCGGGTCGATCGGGCTGTTGTACTGGCTGATCCGGCGGCAGGCGGCGACCTCGGTGGCGAGCCTGTTCTATCTGGTGCCGGCGGTAACGGCCGTCATGGCCTATGTTCTGTTCGACGAACGGCTCGATGCCATCGCCATGACAGGCATGGTGGCCTGCGCCGCCGCGGTCTTCGTGGTCAACCGGCGGGCGTGAGCCTGACGGGGAGGGGCCTCAAAACAAAGCCCCTGGGCTTTCACCCCGGGGCTTTGCGCGCGATGCCGGAGGCGATCAGCGCTTCGACTTCCTGGCCTTCTTTTTCTTCTTCGCGGCTTTCTTGGCGGCTTTCTTTGCGGTCTTCTTGACGGCCTTTTTGGCCGACTTTTTCGCGGAGGATTTCTTCGCCGCCTTCTTGCCCGCCTTCTTCGCCTTCTTGGCTTTCTTCTTTGGCGGTGCCTTGGTCACCGCTTTCCCGGCGGGTTTTGTGGCCTTCCTGGCGGCCTTCTTGACTTTCCTGACCACCGTCTTGGCGGCTTCCGCGGTAGCCGTTGCGGCGCTGCTCGCCGCATCCGTCACTTGATCGAGAATCGGTTTATCGTCGTCCATATCGTCCCCCCAGTATTGTTGAAGCCATAACGATAGCTGGATTCGCAAACGAGTAAAGCGGGCGCCGCGACTGCTCAAGCACGACGGGTTTTCGCATAGGCCTCGAGCGCGCGCGCGCGCCCTCGTTTGTGATCAACGATCGGCTGCGGATAGGTCGTGCCGAGTTCCACGCCGGCACCCTTGAGTTCGAGCGGCGTGGCGCGCCAAGGCTGATGGATCAGGCCCGCCGGCAGTTGCCCGAGCTCGGGCACCCAGCGCCGGACATAAGCGCCCTCGGGATCGAATTTCTCGCCCTGCAGGATCGGATTGAACACGCGGAAATAGGGCGCGGCATCGGCGCCGGAGCCGGCCACCCATTGCCAGTTGGCGGGATTGCTGCCGGCGTCGGCATCGACCAGCGTGTCCCAGAACCACTTCTCGCCACAGCGCCAGTCGATCAGGAGGTGCTTGACCAGGAACGATGCCGCCACCATCCGCACCCGGTTGTGCATGGTGCCGCTATGCCAGAGCTGGCGCATCCCGGCATCAACGATGGGATAACCGGTCTGGCCGTGCTGCCAAGCGCGTAGCGCGCCGTCGTCACGCCTCCAGGGAAATGCGTCGAAGGAAGGCTGCAGGTTGCGCTCGGCAAGGTCCGGTACGTCGAACAGCAAATGCCGGCAGAATTCACGCCAGCCGACCTCGCTCAGGAACTTGTCGATGTCGCCGGCCAAGGCAGGCCGCGCCGCCGCAGCAAAGCGCGCGGCATGCCACAGCTGCCGCGGGCCGATTTCGCCAAAACGCAAATGCGGCGACAGTCCCGACGTGCCGTCGCGGTCGGGCCGGTCGCGCTGGATCGAATAACCGGCCACGCCGGTCTCCAGAAATGCGTTGAGCCGGGCCTGCGCCGAACATTCGCCCGGTTTCCAGCTCTCGCGCAGGCCGACGGCCCAGTCGGGATGCGAGGGTTCGAGGCGCCATGTCTCGAGCCTGTCGCTCGCGATGTCAGGTGCCGGAGCAAGCCTCGTGGGGGCCGGCAATGGCTTCGGCGGATCGCCCAACGACTGCACCCGCCGCCAGAACGGCGTGAATACCCGTAATCCCCGTCCGTCCTTGTTGCGGATCGAAAGCGGGGCCGCCAGCAGGTCGCCGGGAAAACCGTGGCCGGCAACGCCGATCGCCTGCAGGCTCGCTGCGACCTGGTCGGCGACGGCCCGGTGCGGCGCCTGCGCAATCTCATTCCAGAACACCGCCGCGGCACCGGTCTCCCGCGCCAGCGCCGCAATCACCTCTGGGGCGGGCCCCCGCCGCAGCACCAGCCTTGAGCCGAGCGAGGTCAGGCTTGCCTGCAAGGCCCGGAGCGACTGCGCCAGCCACCAGCGTGCCGCGCCGCCAAGCGGGCGCAGTTGCGTATTGCCGGTTTCGCCGAGCACGTAGAGGCAAATCACCGGCGCGCCGGTGCCGGAGGCGGCATGCAGGGCAGGGTGGTCGGAGAGGCGCAGATCGTCGCGAAACCAGACGATGCGGGGGGAAGCGGGCGCGCTGGACATTGACCGGGTCAAACGCGGATGTCGCCGGTAAGGTCCATTGCGAGGTCCACCCTATTGCGCCGGTTTCGGCTGCCGCCGGTCGAGCCTGGCTAACGCATCGCCCAGGACCGAGCGAATGCGATCGGCACCCTGGGCGTCGACGATCGAAGGATCGAGGTAGAATTCCAGCCCCGGCATCCGCTCGACGACGACATCGCCCCTCGCCTCGGCATCGAGCACGCTATCGACCGAATAGGGAACGACCTCGCGGCTGATGCCCTTCATCGTGATCGGCTCCAGCGGATGTGCCTTGATGACGTCGCTGGCGAGGGCGAAGGTTTCGTAGCTGACGACGATGCCGCCCGGCTCGGCGATCGACTGCAGCCGGGCCGCCAGATTGGCCTCGGCGCCGATGATCGTATAGTCCATCCGGTCCGAGCTGCCGAAATTGCCGACGTTGCAATAGCCGGAATTGATGCCCATCCGCGACTTGAACGGATGTTCGATCCCCGCGGCGCGCCACTTGGCGTTGAGTTCGAGCAGGCGGCGCTGCATGCTCCACGCCATCCGCAGGCATGCCTGGGCATCGGCCCTGTCGCCCCTGGTTTCGGGATCGCCGAAGAAGATCAGCATCGCATCGCCGATGAACTTGTCGATGGTGCCGCCATATTCGTGGGCGATCGCGGACATCTCGGTGAAATACTCGTTGAGCAGCTGCGTAATCTGTTCGGGTTGCAGCCGCTCGGTGGTGGCGGTGAAATTCTGGATGTCCGAAAAAAAGATCGTCAGTTTCTTTCGCTCGGTGTGGATGGTGACGTCCTTTTCGCCGCTGAAAATGCTCTTGTAGATCTGCGGCGGAATATAACGCGAGATCTTCAGCGACAGCGCGGCGAGAAAGTCGTTGTTCGATTCCAGTTCCCGGTTCATGCCCCGGATTTGATTGGCCTGGCGGCGTTGCATTCCGAGAAACGACACGCCGCTGATTGCCGCCAGGGCGAAATAGGCCAGCAGATACTTGAACGAGAAGATGTTCGCGGCGATCGGCTGGGTAATCGAGACTTCCTGAATGCCGCGGACGTCACCGACTTTCCAGTCGCGCTTCGGACTTTCCGGATGGACGTTGTGACAGCTGACACAGGCGGGCGCCATGACGACCGGCGCGATCAGCCGAACCCGGTCGCTGAACATCGATCGGGTGGCATCGACCAGCCTCTGGTCCGGGTTTTCGCGCAGGCTTTGCAGAGAAACCTTCTCGAAGTCGTCGAGCGGATGCGGGGCGCGGTTCCTGAACGGAAAGTCGGATACGAAACGGTAGCTGATATTCTGCTGTTGCTCGCTGATGACCTTGCCGAGTTCCAGCGACAACGTCGCGGGAATCGGGATGGCGCCGGGGACGGTCTCGTAATTGTGGATCACCTGCGTCGCACCGGGATGGGCCAGGACGCGTCCCACCACATTGGACGCGTAATAGGAACGAACGCTGCTGACGACGGAGTTGAGGTCGGTCGCCTGCCGCCGCAGCGCGACTTCGGCGAGATTCGTCAGATCGAACCACACCGCGACCGGCAATGCGGCCAGCAGCAGGGCGATCAGAAACCCGGTCAGCACCGATGAGCGCGTGGCAGCGGGATTCTTGTTTTTCATGGAGGCGATTTCCGTTCATCAGCGCCGCCCCGCCAAAACAAAAGGGGACGCACGATGCATCCCCCTTTGTCCGGCGAGTCCGTCGCCGGCTATTTCGGCTGCGGCACGATCCGGAGATACGGCTTTGGCGATTTCCAGCCCTGCGGGTAGATCGTCCTGGCTTCGTCGTCGGTGACGGAGCCCGCGATGATCACGTCGTCGCCCTGTTTCCAGTCGGCCGGCGTCGCGACGCGATGCTTGGCGGTCATCTGCAGAGAATCGATCACGCGCAGGATCTCCTGGAAATTGCGCCCGGTCGTCATCGGATAGACCAGCACCAGTTTGATCTTCTTGTCCGGCCCGATCACGAAGACGTTGCGGACCGTCTGGTTGTCGGCCGCGGTGCGCGTCGCGGGATCGCCCGAGGTCGCGGCCGGCAACATGTCGTAGAGCTTCGAGACGTTGAAGTCGGTGTCGCCGATCATCGGATAATTCGGCGCGGCGCCCTGGGTTTCCCGGATGTCCTCGGACCATTTCGCGTGATTGTCGACGGGATCGACGCTGAGCCCCATCAGCTTGACGCCGCGCTTGTCGAATTCCGGCTTCAGTTTCGCCAGGGCGCCGAGTTCGGTGGTGCAGTCCGGGGTGAAATCCTTCGGGTGCGAGAACAGGAGCGCCCAGCCAGAGCCGATCCAGTCATGGAATTTGATTTTTCCCTCGGTGGTTTCAGCCTCGAAGTCCGGGGCGAGAGCGCCAATCTGGAGAGCCATTTTTCGACCTCATGTTATTCAAGTTACAGGTGAATTCGTTCTAGCCACCATAGCGGGCGGCGGGCCTTAAGTGAACCGTCATACGGCAAAGGGGAGTTCCTTCTCCGCAGGCCGGAACTCGTAGCATCTTCTTGCGATCCGCGCCCGTGCCGCGAAAAAGGACCATCATGGCTGCTTCCCTCCGGACCGCCCCGATATTGCCGCTTATCGCGCCCACCACGTTTGGGCCGGGGCGACAATTCTGCGAACCATGACGGAGGCCACAGCGACTAATCGGCAACTATCTAAAAAACTCGGAACCCAGGTTCTGATTCGTTAACCGCTCGTTTACGCCAGCGTGAAAATGCTGCCTAGAACAAGAAAATGAGAAGTGTACCAATGTCTGCCTCTGCCGGAATGCTTGCCGACCCTGCCGCCCCCTTCGAGCCGTCGAGGATTTCCTGCCGCGATAGCGCCGCCGTTGCCCTCACGGTCGTGCGCGATGGCGTGATCACCGGCGAGGGCCCCACCACCCGGGGCCGTGTCCATTTTTCCCGCGCGCTGGATGCCGATGACGCCGCTTGGTGCGCGCGCATCCTGACCGCGACCGCCGTCGAGCATCAGCCGGTCAGCCGCGCCGAAGCCGAAGCGCTGTTCGAGATCAACGATGCCGCCGCCGAACGCAGCGACGGTGGCGTGTTCGACGATTTGCTGGCCAAGGCGGTCGTGCACCATGCCGCGTCCGCGTCCGGCCTGCCGGTGCCGCCGCGCACCGTCGCGCTGTCGCCGGACACCGCGATCGAAAGCTGGGCGCCGACCCAGGCGATCGGCGTCGACATCGCCGTGCTGCAGTGGCTCGCCAGCCAGATGCGCGGCAGGCGTCGCAGCAACCGTACCCTGATGAGAATGGTCGCCACCATCGTCGGCGCCGCCACGCTGCCGCTGGTGCAACTGCCGAACGTGTTCGACATCGGGATGTGAGCGGCGAGTGCCGTTGCGGCAGCTTTTGCTGGCATCGGCGGTTACCTCACGACAACGCGTCATCCTCCGCGAAAGCGGGGGATCCAATACGCCGCGGCCGATCGATTCTATCACTGCTGTCTCTGGAATACTGGATCACCTGTCTTCGCGGGTGATGACAATTGTGGGTGTGTCAGCAGCTGGGCTCATGGCGCCATTCGGCACCGTCTTAACCTCCCGATAACTGATTTTCCTAACGGCCTCTTGGTACCGGTTCCCTTACAACTTCCGGTGTGGGGAGAACGAAAATGTCGGGTGTCTCATCGGATAGCGCCAAATCGGGGAGCGAAGGGCCGTCACATCGCGGTCCGGGTCTTGGCGGAAGCGCCTTTCGTGGAAGAATGGGCGCCATTCAGTGGCTCATCCTGTGCGGCGCTGCGCTCGTCATCGCGATTGCGCTGGGCACCGGCTATCTCGCCCTCCAGTTCCGGGAGCGCGCCCTCGAAGTCGCCGAGCGGGAACTAACCAACAGCGCGCTGCTGCTGTCCCGTCATTTCGACCAGCAACTCGCCGATCTCCAGCATGTTCACAACGACGTCGTCGCGCATGTGCAGGCGGGCAGGGTGGACTCCGCCGAAGGTTTCGAACGGCAGATGTCGACGCTGTCAGCCCATGAGATGCTGCGCACCAAGCTCGCGCCATTTCCGCATGTCGGCGGCCTGAACCTGTTCAACGTCAAGGGCCAGCTGATCAACACGTCCGAGATGTGGCCGGTGGCAGACGTGAGCATTGCGGACCGGCGCTATTTCCGCGAGTTTACCTCCGGCGAGCCCACTCCCGATGTGATCGTCGAGCCGGCCGTCAGCAAGGTAACGAAACGCTGGACGACGATCTTCGCGCGCAAGATCACCGGCCGTAACGGCGAACTGATCGGCTTTGCCAGCCGGGGCGTCGAACCCGCGCATTTCCTGGATTTCGTCGCTTCCCTGGCGCTGAACCGCGATACCACGATCTCGATGGTTCACCGCGACGGCACCGTGATCGCCCGCTATCCGTACCACGACAGTCCGATCGGCAAGAACGTCAGCAAGTCGCGGGCGTTCCAGCAGGCGCTGGCCATGAACGGCAATGCTTCCGGGCTGTTCAGGCACTCGGCCGGGAGCGAGCCAAGGCTCGGCTCCATCCGGGCCCTGGCGAATTTTCCGATCCTGATCGTCGCCTCGACCAACGTGTCGTCGGCGCTGGCCGATTGGCGAGGGCAGGCCAAGTTGCAGTTTTTTGCGGCCCTTCTCGCTGTCATCGTCGTGATCGCCACGATTTATCTGATCGTTCGCCAATTGAAGCGCCAGCACGCCGCCGCGCAGCGGCTGCTCGGCGAGAAGAGTCAGCATCTCGACACCGCCATCAACAACATGACCCAGGGACTGGTCCTGTTCGATGCCTCGGGCCGCCTCGTCATCTGCAACCAGCGCTACATCGACATGTTCGGCATGTCGCCGGAGGTCGCCAAGCCCGGCTGCCATCTCCGCGACCTGATCCGTCATCGCCAGGAGTTGGGTTCGTTCGTCGGCGACGTCGACGCCTATTGCGCGAGATTTCTCGATCCGAAGGACGACCTGATCAACGACACCGTCATTTCGGTCCCCGATGGCCGCATGATCCGGCTGATCTACAAGCGGTCGCCGGACGGCGGCTGGGCCACCACGATGGAGGACGTCACCGAGCGGCGGCGTGTCGCGGCCAAGATCGAGCATCTCGCCCATTATGACGCCCTGACCAACCTGCCGAACCGGACGCTGTTCCAGCGGCATGCGGAAGGGCTGCTGCTGCAGACCGCCGACGTGCAATTCGCCATCCTCTATATCGACATCGACGAGTTCAAGCGCATCAACGACTCGCTGGGCCATCTGATCGGCGACGAGTTCCTGAGGGGCGTATCGGGGCGCCTGCTCGAAGCCGTCGGTCCGAGCGACTTCGTGGCACGTCTCGGCGGCGACGAGTTCGCCATCCTGCAACGCGACGTCGTCTGCGACGACGATGTCGAGGCGCTGATCGTGAAGGTCTATCGGGCGCTGCGAACGCCGTTCGACTGCCTCGGCCACAGTCTCGGCGGTGACGCCAGCATCGGAGTCGCGATCGCGCCGCGTCACGGTACCGACCTGTTCGGCCTGCTCAAGAGCGCCGATCTGGCGATGTATGCCGCCAAGGCAGCCGGCCGCCGGACCCACCGCTTCTTCGAGCCGGCGATGGAAGCGCAGGCCAACCTGCGCCGCGAACTTGAGCGGGATCTGCGGATTGCGATCGCCACAGGCGGCTTTGAGATCCATTACCAGCCGATCGTCGATCTGCGCAGCAACGGGATCACCGGATGCGAGGCGTTGCTGCGGTGGCGGCATCCGGTGCGCGGCATGGTCTCGCCGGCCGATTTCATTCCGGTGGCCGAGGAAACCGGCCTGATCGAGGAGATCGGGCAGTGGGTGCTGCGAACCGCATGCGCCGAAGCGGCGGCGTGGCCCGCCCATATCCGCGTTGCCGTCAACGTGTCTCCCATCCAGTTCAGGTCGCCGACGCTGTCCCTGAAGGTCGCCACCGCGCTCGCCGATACCGGTCTCGACCCGCGTCGGCTGGAACTCGAGGTCACCGAGGCAGTGCTGATCGCCGATGACGACGCCGCCCTGGTGGCGCTCAACCAGCTTCGCGCGCTCGGGGTTCACATCGCGCTGGACGATTTCGGGACGGGTTATTCGTCGCTGAGCTACCTGCAGCGGTTTCCGTTCGACAAGATCAAGATCGACCGCAGCTTCGTCAAGGAGCTGACGCGCGGCACGGGTTCGGCTTCGATCATCAAGGCCGTGGTGAGCATCGCCGCCGACCGTGACATGATAACGACCGCGGAAGGGGTCGAGACCGAGCAGCAGCGCGAGGTCGTGCAGTCGCTCGGATGCACGCAGATGCAGGGCTACCTGTTCAGCGCGGCGCGCCCCGCGGCTGAAATTCGCGGGATGCTTGGTTGCGGCCGGGAGGCTGTCGCAGAGATGGCCTGAGGGGCTCCGAGCGAAATTCAAAGACTGCGCCATGAGTTTGCGGGGGCCATCCCGAGCCCCATCCTTAATGGCACCAGGCCCGACCGTATTGCCGCTCGTACCCGCGCTTTGATTCCGGGAACATTCCGACGAAGCGGCCATTGTCTCCAATCAGGAAACGGAGACGAGGAGGTCCCTTGATGGGAATCGAAAGGCCACGGCCCGAACCAGAGCGGGAGCCGGACGTCCCCAATCTCGATCGTCCGCCGCCCCCGATAGAGCCGCCTTCTCCGGAACCGGAGCCGGTGAGGGAGCCCGGTCAGCCCAAACCCAAGCGGGTTTGATCCAGTCGCAATCCATTATCGTGCGGGCACCGAAGATGCGCGTCTACCACAGCCGTTCGACCCACATGCACGACGCAAAATCATCGGCGTCGACGGGAGTCAGGAAGCCGGGCCAGAAACCGCAACGGCCAGGTGAACGCGATCCAGTGCAGCGTCCCAAACCGAATCCGAGTCCGAAGCCTGAGGACAAGGAACGAAGGGCTTGCCTGGGCCTTACACCCGGCCAGTTTTCGCGCGCGGTCATGGTGACCAATCACGGGCGGGATCATGCTCTCCGGAACGCTGGCCTGTGTTTGTGCTGGTAATCGGTCGAGCTGTTTCGTGGCGTTCCTGAAGATCGGATGGTTTGCCTTCGTCAGAAGCAGACCCGCGACGCAGTGGAGACGATGATGGCGGCAATTGGTTCTGCGAGCAAAAGAGGTCGCAAAAGGCCACCGGGGAAGCGCACTCAGATCAAGAAAAAGATCGGACAGAAGTCCGCCTGGACAAAACTCCCGGTTGCCGGTCCTGGGCGCAAGGAAAAGGGCCGGCGACGTGAGAACGCGCCACGCAAGAAGGGCTGACGGCTTCGCGGGAGGAGGGGGAAGAAAAGAGCGCTGGCTCAGCTACGGGAACGCGCTACCCGTCACTTGCGCTTTGCCCGGCAATTATACGCCCTGCGAAATCCCGCGGCCTGGGCGTCTTCCTCGGTGCAGAACCAGCGGTCAGGCTCGGTCGTGCCGGGATAACTGCGGCATCCCTGCAGGTGATAGACGCCGACATTGCCGGTGACGCGGGCGCGCACCGCCAGCTTGCCCTTGATGTTGCAACCCGGCGGCATCACGGGGTGTTCGGGGAACAAGACCGCGCGAATTTGCTGGTCCTTGTCCGCCCTGCAGGCATCCCCCAGCAGGGTGCCGTCCTTGCGTCCGCGCCGGAATTCATACGGCGAGGCAAAGCAGCCCTTCCAGAGGCCAAGCTTCTTGTCCCTGGCGCCCGCTTCGTCATCCTTGTATCGGCCTCTGGCGTAGGGTTCGAAATTCAGCGCAAACCCCTGGCGGACAATGAGGTGGTTCAGCGTGGCCTTCTCGCCCTCGACGGTGCAAATGCCGATATGCCGGCTCCTGTAGGGCGCCAGCCCGAGATCCTCGCAGCGGACCGCGCGGTCGCCGATCAGTTTTTTCAGCTGGTCGCGCGCTTCGACGCCGCAGGCCCACGCATCGGCGTGCTCGTCGATGCACATCTGGTCGAGCTCCGGCGCGTCGATGCCGTCGAGGCGGTAGGTCACGCCGGCAACCTCGACGGTGCCGCCGTCCTTGACGACCGCGCCGGCAGCCCAGGCTGGGCCCGCCCAGAGAACTGCCAGTATCAGGATTAAGGAACGCATCCAGGCCATTGCCTCTATTTGGTTTTACGATACTGCGGCAAACGATACGGCAAGTTCTCGTGTTGATCGAGGGGCCTGCTGGTCATCGCGAGCCGCCGGCGGCGCCAAAGTTGGGAATAAGCTGATAGCGCAGCCTCCTGTCGAGTAAATTTGCCATATGCGGTATATGCCCGAAGGGGAGCGCTGGCCGGGATGACCACAATCTATTTCGACCTCGACGGGACGCTGACCGATCCCAAGTCCGGCATCACGCGCTCGATCCAGTACGCTCTCGGCAAGCTGGACTGGCCAATTCCGCCGGTCGATGAACTGACCTGGTGCATCGGACCGCCGCTGCGCAGCAGCATGAAGAAGCTGCTTGGGTCCGACGAACTGGCCGACCGGGCGGTGACGCTTTATCGCGAACGTTTTTCCGATGTCGGCCTGTTCGAGAACGAGGTCTATCCCGGCATCGAGGACACCTTGTCCGCGCTCGCCCGGTCGGGCCGGCGCATGTTCGTCGCGACCAGCAAGGCGCACGTCTTTGCCGAGCGCATCATCGATCACTTCAAGCTGCGGACCTATTTCGAACGCGTGTTCGGGGCCGAACTGGACGGCACGCGTTCCGACAAGACCGACCTGCTGCGCCACGCCCTGCAGTCGATGGGGATCGACCCGTCACAGGCCATGATGATCGGCGACCGCAGTTTTGACATGGTGGGCGCGCGAAGCAACGGAATGACCGCCGTCGGCGTCCTCTACGGCTACGGCAGCGAAGCGGAACTGCGCGACGCCGGCGCGCATCATGTTTGCGCGACGCCTCGGGCATTGCTCCAGCACACGCGGTAGGGCGGTTGACTCCGTAAGAACAAAAGAAGAACATGATTCACAGCCGCTCCCCATGGAACATCATGATGTCCGCCTCAACACCAGCCAGTGCCGAAGAGGATAACGGGCTGGAGGAGGCCGTTGATCAGGCGATCGCGGCATGCGGCGGCGACATGCGATCCACCATCCGCGCCTTGATCGTTGCCAATCAATATCTGGAAGACGAGGCGGCTGAGTTGATGAAGGCGGTTTCCCATGCCTATACGCGCGGCCGATTCAACACCTATTCGGGCTGACGCCATTCAGGTCGACGCGCTGCCTTGGCATGCTAAATCTCTCCCTGAAGCGGAATTGGGGCGCATAAACCGTTGCCTCCGCTCGGTTTTGCTGTACGACGGAACTGATACATTCGTCCCCATCCCGCCGGCCCGCAGGGCTGGACCCCGCCCTTCGGTTGCAAGTAAATAACCTCATGTTCAAACGAATTCTGATCGCCAATCGCGGCGAGATCGCCTGCCGGATCATCAAGACCGCTCGCCGCATGGGGATCGAGACGGTCGCGGTCTATTCCGAGGCCGACCGTGACGCGCTGCATGTCGAAATGGCCGACGACGCCGTCCTGATCGGGCCGCCGGCGGCGGCCGACAGCTATCTCGTGATGGAGAAGATCATCGAGGCCTGCCGCAAGAGCGGCGCCGAGGCGGTGCATCCCGGCTACGGCTTCCTGTCCGAACGCGAATCCTTTCCGCGCGCGCTCGATGCGGCCGGGATCGTCTTCATCGGTCCCAACGCCGGCGCGATCGCCGCGATGGGTGACAAGATCGAATCCAAGAAGGCGGCCGCCAAGGCCGACGTCTCGACCGTGCCGGGCTACCTCGGCGTCATCGAAGATGAGAAGCATGCGGTGAAGATCGCCGACGCCATCGGCTATCCCGTGATGATACAGGCTTCCGCCGGCGGCGGCGGCAAGGGCATGCGGATCGCGCATTCGACGTCCGAAGTCGCCGAAGGTTTTGGGCTGGCGAAAGCAGAAGCCAAATCGTCGTTCGGCGACGATCGCGTGTTCATCGAGAAATTCATCGTCGATCCCCGCCATATCGAAATCCAGGTGCTGGGCGACAAGCACGGCAACGTGATCTATCTCGGCGAACGCGAATGTTCGATCCAGCGCCGCAATCAGAAGGTGATCGAGGAAGCGCCGTCGCCGCTGCTCGACGAGACCACCCGCCGCCAGATGGGCGAACAGGCGGTCGCGCTGGCAAAAGCGGTGAATTACGATTCCGCCGGCACGGTCGAATTCGTCGCCGGCCAGGACAAGAGCTTCTACTTCCTGGAGATGAATACAAGGCTGCAGGTCGAGCATCCCGTCACCGAACTGGTCACCGGGATCGACCTGGTCGAACAGATGATCCGGGTGGCCGCCGGCGAGAAACTGGCGTTGGCGCAGAAAGACGTCACCCTGACCGGATGGGCGGTGGAATCGCGGGTCTATGCGGAAGACCCGTTCCGCAACTTCCTGCCCTCGATCGGGCGGCTGGTGAAGTACCGCCCGCCGGTCGAGAGCTCCAGCGACGGCATCACGGTCCGTAACGATACCGGCGTGCAGGAAGGCGGCGAGATCTCGATCTACTACGATCCGATGATCGCCAAGCTCGTGACCCATGCGCCATCGCGCGCCGCCGCCATCGAGGCGCAGTCGACCGCGCTCGATTCCTTCTACATCGACGGCATTCGCCACAACATTCCGTTCCTCTCGGCGCTGATGAATCATCCGCGCTGGCGCGGCGGCAATCTCTCGACCGGCTTCATAGCGGAGGAATTTCCGAAAGGATTCGCGGTTCGCGTGCCCGAAGGCGAGATCGCCCGCAGGCTGGCGGCGGTCGGCGCCGCCATCGACCACGTACTCGGCGAGCGCAAGCGGCAGATTTCCGGCCAGCTGACGGGCAGGGCGGTGCAGCGTGAGGGCCGCCGCGCGGTGTGGCTGGAACGCAACGAGATCGCGCTCGATATCCTGCGTGAAGCCGATGGCATCGCGGTGCGCTTCATCAACGCCGACGGTACGCAGGGCCAGCCGCATCACATGGTTTCGTCCTGGGCGCCGGGCAATCCGGTCTGGCAGGGCACCATCGACGGCCATCTGGTGGCGATGCAGGTTCGCCCGATCCCCAATGGCATTCGCCTCGCGCATCAGGGTTTCGAAGTCGCGGTCAATGTCTTCACCGAGAGCGAGGCTCAGGCTGCGCGGCTGATGCCGGTCGGCGTCAAGGCCGATACCGGCAAGAAGCTGCTGTGTCCGATGCCGGGGCTGGTGGTGTCGATCGCGGTCGCCGAGGGCCAGGAAGTCAAGTCAGGCGAAACCCTGGCGGTGGTGGAAGCCATGAAGATGCAGAACGTGCTGCGCGCCGAGCGCGACGGCACGGTCAAGAAGATTCACGCGACCGCCGGCGCCACGCTGGCGGTCGACGCGCTGATTCTCGAATTCGCGTAGCGCCGTCATTCCGGGATGGTGCGTAAGCACCAGACCCGGAATCTCGAGATTCCGGGTTCGATGCTAACGCATCGCCCCGGAATGACGAAGTTCAAAGAGGTGACCCATGCCCTTCCGCAAGCGCCGCGAAGCGTTGCGTTCGATCCTGTCGGGATCATCCTGCATTCGTCCCGGTTCCGTCTATGACGCGACATCGATCCGCATCGCCGAGGATCTCGGTTTCGAACTCGGCATGTTCGGCGGCTCGGTGGCTTCGCTCGCGGTGTTAGGCGATCCCGACATCACGCTGATCACGCTGACGGAACTCGCCGAGCAGATGCGCCGGATGTCGCGCGCGGCGGCCTTGCCGGTGCTGGTCGACGCCGACCATGGCTATGGCAACGCGCTCAATGTCCGCCGCACCGTGCAGGAGCTGGAAGCGGCCGGCGCCGCCGGCTTGACGATCGAGGATACGCTGCTGCCGCAGGCTTATGGCGTGGCCGAACCGCAGCTGATCCCGATCGAGGAGGGCATCGGCAAGATGAAGGCCGCGGTCGATGCGCGACGCGATCCGGCGCTGGTGATCATGGGCCGGACGGGAACGCGGGGCGGGGGGGCGGCAGCCACGAGTTTTGACGATTGCGTGGTCCGTGCCAAAGCCTACGAGGCTGTTGGCGTCGACGCGCTGTTCTTTACCGGGCTGACGACGCGAAAGCAGGTTGAGGCGATTGCGGCGGCGACCACGCTGCCGATCGTGCTCGGCAACCCCCAGGGCGAACTGGACGATACGGCCTTCCTGATCAGCCAGCGGGTCAGGATCGCGCTGCAGGGCCACGCGCCGTTCGCCGCCGCCACGCAGGCGGTTTACGAGACACTTAAAGCGTTGCGTGAAGGCCAGTCGCCCAGGACTCTGAAAGGCCTTGCGTCTTCCGACCTGACCGGTCGCGCCATGCGCGAAGCCGATGTGAAGGCGCGCGGCGCCGAATTCCTCGGTCTCAAGAACTCGAGCTCGGGTAGTAGATGAGCGGCGTCATCCGTCAGGTGACGATCCGGGGCCGGGTGCAGGGCGTCGGCTATCGCGCCTGGGTCGAACACCGGGCGAGGGCGCACGATCTCGAGGGATGGGTGCGCAACCTGCGCGACGGTAGCGTCGAGGCGCTGTTCGCCGGGCCGGCGGACGTCGTAGCCGGCTTGGTCGAGCGATGCCGGCGCGGCCCGTCATCGGCGCGCGTCGATGCGGTCACGGAACACGATGCCGGCCCCGATGCGCTGAATCTGCGGCGGCCGGGCGAGCGTTTCTCGGTGCTGCCGACGATCTAGTCCAGCGCCGTCCCTGGCGCAGGAGCGGCGCTATATCACCGGCAAGCTCGAGGTCGCGCCAGAGCGAGTTGCTGCGTGAATCAAACCGTCGCCTCGGGCAGGCGGGATTGGGCCGAGCCAAACACCTCGCCAAAAGCCTGCCGGAGCGCGATATCGACGTCTTCAGTGGTCAGGGTAAGGCCGAGATCGGCGAGGCTGGTGACGCCGTAGCGGGGATCCACCACGCCGCAGGGCACGATGGCCTCGAAATGGGTCAAATCGGGTTCCACATTGATCGAGATGCCGTGGAACGAGACCCAGCGCCGCAGCCGGACGCCGATCGCGGCGATCTTGTCTTCATGGCCGGCGCCCTTGTCCGGCCGCTTGACCCAGACGCCCACGCGTTCCTCGCGGCGCTCGCCGCGCACATTGAAGGCCGCCAGGGTGCGGATGATCCATTCCTCCAGGCCCGCGACATAGGCCCGTACGTCGGGCCGCCTTCGCTTCAGGTCGAGCATCACATAGGCCACGCGCTGGCCGGGGCCGTGATAGGTGAGCTGGCCGCCGCGCCCGGTGGCAAACAGCGGGAAGCGGGGATCGAGCAGATCGGCGTCCCGGCCGCTGGTGCCCGAGGTGTAGAGCGGAGGGTGCTCCAGCAGCCAGACCCGTTCGGGGGCCTGATGGGCGGCGATGGCAGCTACCTGTGCCTCCATGGCCGCCACGGCCGCCGGATAGGGCACCGGCGCGTCCGATATCAGCCACTCCACCGCGCCGCCGCCGGCCGGGCCTGCGAACGCCGTCAAATCGAGGTCTTGGCGGTCATTAACCATTGGCTAACCATAACGTGGTGATCTCAAACCACGCAATTTTGCATTTGTCAGTCAGTCCGGGTCGCCAGTGCCAACTCTCGATAAAGTCAGCGTCGACCTCATGGTGGTCCTCGGCACCACCACGATGCCCATCCATCAGGTAATGCGCCTCAGCCGCGGCGCCATCATCGAACTGGACGCCACCGAGGCGGACGAGGTCAAGATCCTCGCCAACAAC
>JAUXWH010000312.1 GCA_030681365.1 Bradyrhizobium sp. | reverse complement strand
CGCATCCTGCTGCCGATGATCAACGAGGCGATCTACACGCTGTATGAGGGAGTCGGAAACGTCGAGGCGATCGATGCCGCGATGAAGCTCGGCGCCCACCATCCGATGGGGCCGCTCGAACTGGCCGATTTCATCGGGCTGGATACCTGCCTGTCGATCATCCAGGTCCTCCACGAAGGCCTCGCCGATTCCAAGTACCGGCCGTGCCCGCTGTTGGTAAAATACGTCGAGGCCGGCTGGCTCGGCCGCAAGACCCAGCGCGGTTTCTACGACTACCGCGGCGACAAGCCGGTCCCGACGCGCTGAGGCGCTGTCGAGCGGCGGCGCGCCAACGCATGCCCGGCTGTTGATAAGTCAGGGACAGTGCGGGGAGAATCAGTTCGATTCATTCGTGATTGGAGAGGCTTGCACGGTTTTTTTTGGGACACTCACGCCTGTGGAAAACACCGCTGACTGCCTCGGGGATACGCATCGTTAACCAGCGCTGGGTAGGGTGCCCCCGTCGAGGAGTAGTGCGTATGGATATGATGGCAATGGTGAGCAGCATGCTCGCTATGAAGGCGGCGGGCACCCAAGGGCAGATAGCCGCCTCGTTCATCAAGCAGAATGCCGATGCGGAGAAATCCGCGGTCATGACCCTGTTGGGCGCGGGGCAGAACTCGTCCGCCAACCTCGGCGCCGGCGTCGGCGGCAGCCTCGACGTTTCAGCCTGAAAACCCTCTTTTCGTCATTCTGGGCGACGCGAAGCGGCGAACCTCAGATGTTCAATTGAACATCGGGGAATCTCGAGATTCCGGGTTCACGCGAAGACGCGTGCCCCGGAATGACGCTGTCTAGCCCGCCGGCTTTATCGCAGCCTTGACCAGCTTGACGGCGTCGTCGCTGGCCCATTCCGCGGGTCCGGCGATGGTGGCGATCTCGCAGCCCTGGCGGTCGACCAGCACCGAAGTGGGCATTCCGAGCGCCCTTCCCACGGCTTTAAGATCCTGAAAAACCTTGGCTTTCTGGTCGCTGAAATAGCCGAGCCGGGTCAGGTTGCCCTCCTTCAGGAAATTCTTCGGCTTTTCCAGGTCGCGGGTGTCGATGTTGATCGCCACCACCTCGAAATCGGCCCCGCCGAGCTTGGCCTGCAACTCATCGAGCGCCGGCATCTCCTTGCGGCAGGGTACGCACCAGGTGGCCCACAGGTTCACCAGGACCATCCGCCCGCGCCAGTCCGATAGCTTCCTGGGCTGCCCCGCAGCATCGTCGAAAGCGAGGTCTGGCAGCCGCAGCGGGGCCGTGGCCATGGTCAGCGCGGCCACCTCGCCATGCGCCAGGGGCGCGATCTTGCGCGCGAGTTCCACAGCTGGGCGGCAGGCGGGATCGCCGGTTGGCCGGTTCAGCGCGCCGGTCCCGTAGAGGACGGCAGATCCGATCGCCACCCCGATCACGGCCGCGCCGATCGCAAGCGGCATCCGGCGCGCGGCGGCCCGGGGAGGCGTGGCGTCCCGGGGAGGCGGGGGCAAGTCAGGCATATCGTTTGTCATCCTGTATCAGATACGGCTATGCAGAGCCGGGATTGCGGACGGTTCGCATGAGTGCGGAGTTTCCGTTCGCGGGCCTGACGATCAACGGCAGGCATGAATAATAGGTCATGAGTAACAAGTCATGAGCAACAAGATGTGGGGCGGCCGGTTCGGTGAGGGTCCCGACGCGATCATGGAAGAAATCAACGTCTCCATCGACGTCGATCGTCACATGTATGCCCAGGACATCGCCGCGTCCAAGGCCCACGCCGCGATGCTTGCCGCCCAGGGCATCATCACCGCGACTGATGCGAAAAATATCGCCAGGGGTCTAGACACGATTTTGTCAGAAATCGACAAGGGATCGTTCGATTTCAAGCGCGCGCTCGAGGACATTCACATGAATGTCGAGAGCCGGCTCGGCGAACTGATCGGGCCTGCCTCGGGGCGATTGCACACCGCGCGTTCCCGCAACGACCAGGTCGCGACCGATTTCAGGCTCTACGTCCGCGACACCATCGACGAGATCGATGCGTCGCTGGCTGCGTTTCAGCTCGCGCTGGTGACGCGGGCGCTGGAACATGCCGGCACGGTGATGCCCGGTTTCACCCACCTGCAGACCGCCCAGCCCGTCACGTTCGGGCATCATCTGCTGGCCTATGTCGAGATGGCGGCGCGCGACCGCGGCCGTTTTGCCGATGCGCGCAAGCGGCTCAACGAATCGCCGCTGGGGGCCGCGGCGCTGGCCGGCACCTCGTTCCCGATTGATCGCGACGCCACAGCCAAAGCGCTCGGCTTCGACCGTCCCATGGCGAATTCGCTCGATGCGGTGTCGGACCGCGATTTCGTGCTGGAAACCCTGTCGGCGGCGGCGATCGCCTCGGTGCATCTGTCGCGCTTCGCCGAGGAAATCGTGATCTGGACCTCGCCGCTGGTCGGCCTGGTGCGGCTGTCCGACAAGTTCACCTCCGGCTCCTCGATCATGCCGCAGAAGCGCAACCCGGATGCCGCCGAGCTGGTGCGCGCCAAGACCGGCCGGGTGATCGGCGCGCTCACCGCCCTGCTGATCGTGATGAAGGGCCTGCCGCTGGCCTATCAAAAGGACATGCAGGAGGACAAGCAGGGCGCGATGGAGGCGTTCGGCGCGCTGTCGCTGGCGGTCCGGGCAATGACCGGCATGGTTCTGGACATCGTGCCCGACGAGGCCCGGATGAAGGCCGCTGCCGGCGAGGGCTACGCCACCGCCACCGATCTCGCGGACTGGCTGGTGCGGACGCTGAAAATGCCGTTCCGCGAGGCTCATCACGTCACCGGGCGCATCGTCGGGATGGCCTCGGACAAAAGCGTGCCGCTGCACGAACTCCCCTTGAAGGACATGCAGGCGATCGAGCCGAAGATCACCAAGGAGGCCTTGGCCACCCTTTCGGTGGAAGCGTCGGTGAAAAGCCGCATCAGCTATGGCGGAACCGCCCCGAAAAACGTGGCAACGCATGCCAAAGCGTGGCTGAAGCGGCTGGAAAAGCAGCGAAAGTTGGGCTGAACCTGCAAATTTGGCTGCAATTTCGTGATAGTCCAGCTCTCGCCAGAACCGGGCAATCTTTGTATGGTGCCGCCGCATTGGGGATTTTGTCGTGAATCGTAGGTTGGGCCCGATATCTTCGGGATGGGCGATCATCGTTTTGAGCGCGGCCGTGCTGGCGCTCGGGGGCTGCGGCCGCAAGGGCGGGCTCGATCTGCCGCCGAACGCCGCGTCGCAGGCGTCGTCCGCGGCGGCGCCCAACGATACCGATGTCGAAGCCGAGCGGGCCGCGCAGGGCGCGTTCAATCCGTCGTCCGGAACCAGCGATCCGTCGGGCACCGCGCCGCGAGGCCGCAAGAAAGCCTTCGTTCTCGATCCGCTTCTCGACTGAGCAGGCCATGAATCACTTCGACTATCGCAACGGCGTGCTGCACGCCGAGGCGGTTAATCTTATCGAACTGGCGGAAGCGGTCGGCACGCCGTTCTACTGCTATTCGACCGCCACCCTGGAGCGCCACTACCGGGTGTTCAGCGAGGCCTTCGCCGGCGAGAAGACACTGGTGTGTTACGCCATGAAGGCGAACTCCAACCAGTCGGTGCTGCGCACACTGGCAAAACTCGGCGCCGGCGCCGACGTGGTATCGGGCGGCGAATTGAAGCGGGCGCTGGCCGCCGGCATTCCGCCGCGCAAGATCCTGTTCTCCGGCGTCGGCAAGACCGAAGCCGAGCTGCGCGCGGCGCTGGCCGAGGACATTCTCTGCATCAACGTCGAATCCGAGCCGGAGCTGGAACTGCTGTCGCGGCTGGCCAGCGAGGCCGGCCAGACCGCGCGGATCTCGGTCCGGGTCAATCCCGACGTCGATTCCGGTTCGCACGCGAAAATCTCGACCGGCAAGTCCGAGAACAAGTTCGGCATTCCGCTGGCCCGCGCCCGCGCGGTCTATGCCCGCGCGGCGAAGCTGCCGGGCATCGAGGTCACCGGCGTCGACATGCATATCGGTAGCCAGGTCACGGATTTGGGGCCGCTGGAAACCGCCTTCCGGCTGCTGGCCGAATTCGTACAGGTGCTGCGCGCCGATGGTCACACCATCTCGCATGTCGATTTCGGCGGCGGGCTCGGCATTCCCTATCACATGGACCGCGAAGCGCCGCCGCTGCCGTCGGCCTATGCCGCGATGGTCAAGCGGGTGACCCACAATCTCGGCTGCACGCTGATGTTCGAACCGGGCCGGATGATCGTCGGCAATGCCGGCATCCTGGTCGCGCGCGTGATCTATGTGAAGCATGGCGACGCCAGGAATTTCATCATTCTCGACGCCGCCATGAACGATCTGATCCGTCCCACACTGTACGAGGCGCATCACGACATCCTGCCGGTCCGCGAGGCCGTGGCCGGCGCATCCACCATTCTGGCCGACGTGGTCGGGCCGGTCTGCGAAAGCGGCGACTATCTGGCGCTGGACCGCAAGCTGCCCGAGCCGAAGCCCGGCGATCTCATGGCGATCATGACCGCCGGCGCCTATGGCGCGGTGCAGTCCGGCACCTACAACACCCGCGCGCTGGTGCCGGAAGTGCTGGTCAAGGACGATCAATACGCCGTGGTGCGGCCAAGGGTCGAGGTCGAGGAACTGATCGCGATGGATCGGACCGCGCCCTGGCTGTGATTTGATCCCTCGTGTCCCGGTCGCTTGCTCCGCAGTGCGGGGACCCAATCTCAACCAAACAAGAATGGATCAGCTGCGCCGCGTTCGGGCGACATCACCTACGACACGCCTTGATCCGGCGGCGGGTCGCTCCACGAGTTCAACACCGCCGCGCCGGCCCTCCGATAATCGCTGACGTCACGCGACACCACCGTCAGTCCGTGATGGAGCGCGGTGGCCGCAATGATGAGATCGGGTTGCGAGAAGGTATGGCGGGCCTTGCGGCCCTCCTCGACCAATAACCGCCACTTGAACATGACGTCTTCGCTGATCGCGAGCACGCGCTGCTCGAACATCGGCCGCACCTTGTGCGTGAGCCAGTCATGGAGTTCGGCGCGGCGGCCGGGATCGGCGACGCGTTCGATGCCGAAGCGGATTTCGGCAAAACTGACCGCGCTGACATGGAGCAGTTCGAGCGGCTGGGCGGCGACGAAGGCGACGACTTTGCGTTCGGGCTTGGGACGGCGCAGTTCGGAGAGGATATTGGTGTCGAGCAACCAGCCGGTCAAAGCACGACCTCGCGCACCGGCATCGGCGCGCGCTCCGGTTCGAGATCGATATCGCGATGCGGCGAGGCCTGCATGGCGGCGATCAGCGATTCGCCGGTGCGATCGCCCTTGAGGCGGCGAAATTCCTCGGAGGAGATCACCACGACTTCGTCGCGTCCGTGCACGGTCACACGCTGCGGTCCCTCGCTGCGCACGCGCCGCACCAACTCGCTGAAGCGCGCTTTCGCATCCTGCAGCAGCCAGTGGCCGGATTTCGAACCCGCCCGCCGGCGGCGCGGTCTGGCGGGGGTGGACTTTATAATTCTAGTCATACTGACTAGTTTATCACAAATGACCGGCCGCGTTCAATGGCCTGCCCTGATGGTATCGGGTGGGCCGCGACGGCGTCTGTGCCCGGACGCAGCGCGGCTTGAGCGGCAAGCCGCTGTTCGCTTTACCTTTTCTATCTATGCATGGGGTTGTTTTTCGCGATTTTTGTCCAGGCCCTGCCGTGCACCGCCGAACCGACGCCATGCCGTGTCCCGGCTCGGCAGCGCACCGCTGACGCGCTGCGCTGCTTCCGGGGTACGGGATCCTCACTTCGCGGCGTGGCCGCCCTTTCCCCCCACCACCACCCCCGCCGCCTGTTCGATCGGCTTGATCGCGGAGGTGAAATCCGATTCCGGGCCCATCTCGCGGATCACCACTTCCCAGAGCCGGCCGACCGCTTCGGCGACTTCCATCGACAGTCCCAGCGCCTTCATCTCTTCGAGGCAGAGCCGCACGTCCTTCACCATCAGCCCCGTCGCAAAGCCGAAATCGAAGCTGCGCGGCAGGATCGCGCGCGGAAACTTGTCGCGGCTCGCGGTGTTCATGCCCGAACCGGCATTGATGACGTCGATCATCACGGCGGGATCGAGCCCGGACTTGACGCCCATCACCACCGCCTCCGAGGTCGCGACCACCGCGGTCGCCGACAGCAGGTTGTTGGCGAGCTTCATGGTCTGCGCCGAACCGGGCATCTCGCCGATGAAGAACACCTTGCCGATGACGCCGAGCGCGGACTTTGCCACCTCGAAATCCGCCTTCGGGCCCGACACCATCACCGCGAGCGTGCCCTTCTCCGCGCCGCCGACGCCGCCGCTGACGGGGCTGTCGAGCTGCACGATATTCTTCTTCGCCAGCAGGTCGTGAATCTTCACGGCCATATGCGATCCGACGGTGGACAGATCGATGAAGCGCTTGATCAGTTTGCCTTCGATCGCGCCGCCCGGACCGGTGGCGACGTCGAGCGAGGCCTGCAGCGACGGCAGGCTCGCTAGCACGGTCTCGGCGCGGTCGGCGACGTCCTTCGGCGATGTCGCGGCCTTGGCGCCGAGCGCCACCAGCTGGTCGACGGCCTCCCGGCGCTGGTCGAACACGGTGAGTTGATGCCCGGCCTCGATCAGGCGGCGTGCCATGGGGAAGCCCATCTTGCCCAGGCCGATGAATCCGATGTCCATGATGATGTGTCCTAGTGCATATCCAAGAGCGTCATTGCGAGGAGCACCTGCGACGAAGCAATCCATCTTTCTTTGTGTGGCAAAATGGATTGCTTCGCGGAGTTTATCATCGGGCGGCGCTTCGCGCCGACCCGGTGGCTCGCAATGACGAGTTCGACGTCAGGCTGCGTGGCTAAACGGAAGAGCCTCAGCCCTTGTCGATTTCGGCGAACACTTCGCGCGCGATCCGAAAGCTGTCGACGCCGGCGGGCACGCCGGCATAGATCGCCACCTGCATGAAGATTTCGCGGATCTCGTCCCGGGTCACGCCATTGGTCAGCGCGCCCTTGATGTGCGCCCGCAATTCGTGCGGGCGGTTCAGGATCGAGATCATCGACAGATTGAGCATGCTGCGGGTCTTGCGCGGCAGTTCCTCGCGGCCCCACACCGCGCCCCAGCAATATTCGGTGACCAGCTCCTGGAACGGCCTGTTGAAATCGTCGGCATTCTT
>JAUXWH010000306.1 GCA_030681365.1 Bradyrhizobium sp. | reverse complement strand
ACTGGTTGAGGAACTGGACGCCAGCGGCACCCGGATAGAACACGAAGATCGATGCCGCGCCGGAGGCGCTCGCCTTGGACAGTTCGGCGGAGAAGTCGAGCTGGCTCGGCCACACCGTATATTCCTCGCCCTTGATCTCGCCCTTGAACGTGCTCTTGACGCCGGCCAGCATGTCCTTGCCGGCGGCATAGTTCGGGCCGATCAGGAACACCGACTTGACGCCCTTCTGGTTCATGTATTCGCCCACCGCCTGCGGGGTCTGGTCGTTCTGCCACGAGGTCGAGAACACATAGGGCGAGCACAGTTCACCGGCGAGCTGCGACGGGCCGGCATTGGCGATGACCGTCATGGTCTTCGAATCCACCAGCGGCTTCAGCGAAGCCAGCAGCACGTTCGACCAGATATAGCCGGCGACGAAGTCGACCTTGTCGGACTGGATCAGCTTCTCGGTTTTCTGCTTGCCGACATCCGGCTTCTGCCCGTCGTCCTCGTAGATCACCTCGACCGGCTTGCCGCCCATCTTGCGGCCGATGTGATCGAGCGCGAGTTCGAACGAATTGCGCATGTCGTTGCCGATCACCGCGGTCGGACCGCTGAAGGTCGAGACGAACCCGATCTTGATGGTGTCTCCCGCCAGAGCGGGGTTTGCCAGCGCCAGAGCCGCAGCGCCTGCCAGCCAGAATGCCGTTCTCATATCCGTTCCCTCCTCACTAAAGACGTTGCCGTCAAATGCCCTATCCCCGTTCGAACAGCCTTCAACGCTCCGTTCTCGGGTCTCACTCTTTTAGGTGACGTGTTTTGTGCGCGAAATTGCCGGTCCGCGGCAAGCCTGAACCGCCGGCCCCCTCTTAGAACCTTCGGCCCAACGCGAGCGCCCCTGCACCATAATTCGCATCCATGCGCGATGGCAAGAATTATAATGCCGGTTGGGCAGGGCGCTACGTTGCATCGCCAGCCCCGCGTTCAAACCGCCACGACGGGGTGGCGCAGCCGGCCGATGCCGGCCACTTCCGCCTCCACGACATCGCCCGGCCAAAGCCACTCCTGCGGGGTCCGCCCCGCGCCCACGCCGTCGGGCGTGCCGGTGGCGATGATATCACCGGACTCCAGCGTGATCGCGGCCGAGATGTCGGAGATCAGCAGGGGCACCTTGAACAGCATGTGGCGCGTGTTGGATCGCTGCTTTTCGACGCCGTTCACCGTGAGCCAGAGATCGAGGGCGTGCGGATCTTCGATCTCATCTGACGTCACGATGCATGGACCGAAGGGCGCGTAAGTGTCCTGGCCCTTGGAATAGATCCACTGGCCGGCGCGGCGATTGTCGCGGGCGCTGATGTCGATCATCACGCTGTAGCCGAAAACGAAATCGAGAGCCTGCGCCTCCGTCACCCGGCGCGCCGTTCGCCCCATCACGACGGCGAGTTCGACTTCCCAGTCGAGCTGCTGCGTAAGAGTCCCGTTGTGTTCGATGGCGTCGTCGGGCCCGATGACGCTGGTTGGAGGCTTTGAGAAGATGATCGGCTGCTTCGGCAATTCTTTCGCCGTGTCGAGGGCGCGCGACGATTCCGCGACATGCTCGACATAGTTCAGCCCGATCCCGAAAATGTTCTTCCGCGGCCGTGGAATCGGCGCGAGCAGCCTGACATTGGCAAGCGGAAGCGTGGCGCCCACAGGCCAATGGCTTCCCTGGTCGCTCAAAATCTTCTTTAGCGCCATCCTCGCCGGCGGCCCCAGATCGATGAGATCGAGCATCGACGCGGGAAGCGCGACGCCGGCATGTGCGCCGATCCTTTCGACGTCCACAACCAGTTCATCGACGACGACGCCGAGACGGGCCGCCGCCTCGACGTTGGCGCGAAAGGTAACAAGACGCATGATTTCTTTTTCCTAGGAAGTCAGGGATTGCCGACCTTGATTGTCGCCATAGGCCTCCTCCCGGTACAGACCGAGGGAGTGCATGACGGGCAGATCGTTGAAGGCGAACAGGCAGGCATCCTCGCTGCCCGATCCGTTGGCATGTTCATGCCACGCCCAGGATGGCAGGCAGAAAATGTCGCGCTCCTTCCAGTCGAAACGCTTGCCGTCGATGATCGAATGACCGCTTCCTTTCGCGACCTGGTAGATCACGCTGCCGGTGTGGCGATGAGCCATGGTGGCCTCGCCGGGCCGCAGCATCTGCATCGACGCACCGATCGTCTGCATGACGGGTCCGCCGGTCACGGGGTTCACGTAGTTCATGAGAATGCCGTCAAAGGGCGAGCCGTCGGTTGCCTTGGCATAGCGCCGCAGCGCTTCGTAGGTCGGCCCCCACTCGTATTTGAGGAGCGGTGAATATCCCCGCGTCCATTCACTACCGGCCGGCCGCAGCCCCGGATTGCCCCAGGTATGGGTCATGTCGTCCACGGGATAACCGACGGTCTGCTGCATCTTTGGATGCACGGCGTAGAAGTTCGCTTCGAGCGAATTGACCAGCGGGATGTCGAGACCGTCCTGCCAGATGCAAGGCGTACCGTCACCGGAGACGCCGTGCTCATGCCACGTGCCATTCGGAGTAAGCACGAAGTCGTTGGCGCCAAGCGTGAGCTTGTGACCATCGACGATCGTGTAGGCACCCTCCCCTTCCATGATGAAACGCAGCGCCGAGGCTGAGTGGGCGTGGGAAGACGCCACCTCGCCCGGATGCATCACCTGCAGCCCGGAATAGAGCCAGCCGACGGCGGCGGCGTGCTCGCGGCGCCCGGGATTGTTCAAATAGATGACGCGCCGACCGGCCTTTTCAGGCGACACCAGCTCGACGGATCGCAGCACGTGCCGGCGCAAATCCTGATAGCGCCAGAGCACGGGAACAGACGACGATTTGGGCTGCCAGGGCTCGATCTTGTTGGCGACCGTCCACAGCGCACCCGCGTCCATGCGCTCCAGCTCGTCGTAATAGGCGAGCAGTTCCGGTGTGTCCTCGACATTGGCTCGCCCAGCGACGTCTTCTCGGTGGTTTTCGCGCTGTCCCATTGCCATCTCTCTCCCGGAGCTATATTTCCTATAAAATACATAGTATATTCGATGCAAGAGATTATTTTCGAAAGAATGACGGATCATGTTTTCCGTCGTTCCGCTGGAGAACGAGGGAGAGTTGGGGAGTATGGCAAGCGTGGCAGGGGACCGCCGGATCGTCGGCGAGGGCGCCGACGAACCCGCGACACTGGGCGAAGCGGCCTATCAACGCCTGCGCGCCGACATTGTCGCCGGCGCGCTTGAGGCGGGGAAGCCGCTGCGGCTGGAAGCGCTCCGGCACCGCTACGGCTTGAGCTATTCGCCGCTGCGCGAAGCATTGATGCGGCTGCAGTCCGAGCGGCTGGTGCTTTCGACCGCCCTGCGCGGCTTCTCCGTCGCGCCATTGTCACGCAAGGAAATGAAGGACGTGACCGAGACCCGCATCCTGATCGAATGCGAGGCGCTGCGTCGATCGATGCGCGACGGCGACGATGACTGGGAAGCTAGCATTGTTGCCGCCTTCCATGCGCTCAGCCTGCAGGCCGAACGGCAATCGCGACTCTCCGGCAACATGGAAGCCGCCGACATGCTCGCGATGGAGCAACGGCATCATCAATTCCATCGTGCGCTGATCGCCCATTGCGGATCGCCGCGGCTGCTCGAGTTGGCGGACCAACTCCACGTCGAGACACAGCGCTACCGGCTTCCGAGCCTGGTCGGGCGGGTCGCGAGGACGTCACCGCGTGACGTTTCCGCCGAACACCAGCAGATCATGGATGCAACGCTGCGCCGTAGCGAAGATGCCACTCGTTATTTGGCCGAGCATTATCGGCGAACTGCCGAGATCGTCGACGTTTCGATCGCGTGGCCGTGACAGCGGCCAATATGCGATCTGGTCGAAGCATAGGCTCGATCTCCCAACAGGGACGGTGAGCCCCCTCTCCCCCTGTGGGAGAGGGTTGGCGTGAGGGGTTCAGGTCTATCGATAGTCCCACCCGGATCGCTTCGCGATCCGACCTCTCCCACAAGGGGAGAGGTGACACCGAGCGTGTGAAAGGTCTCGATTTCGAATTCATGATCAGTCGCTGACCCTCATCCAGCATCTGGCAATTGCCGACGATGATCGCGCCGCGGCGCACCGGGGGCTCTGCGCAACGCTCCCCGATTCCGTTCTGGAATGCCTTGACCGAAGGATTCGGCCCTCCGGAGATATTTTCCGGGCCACCGCCGCGATAGACCCGGCTATCGATTCGATAGGCCAAGCGACCTTGGACCAAACCCTGCAAGGGCCTACATAGGAAGAGCGGCAACCGAAAGCTCAGCCCATGACGTCAGCGCAGGCGCGGCCCTCAGACCTCCATTGCGTGGTAATCGTCGGCGCCGGTTTTGGCGGGCTGCAAACGACCCATCGGCTCAAGGGTGCACCGGTCAGCATTGCGCTCGTCGACCGCCGCAACCACCATCTGTTCCAGCCGCTGCTCTATCAGGTCGCCACCGCTTCGCTGGCGACATCGGAGATCGCCTGGCCGATCCGCTATCTCCTGCGCGATCGGCCCGAAGTCACCACCCTGTTCGCCAACGTCAGCGGTGTCGACGCGGCGGCAAAACGCGTGCTGCTCGATGACGGCGACAGTCTGCCCTACGACACGCTGGTTCTCGCCACCGGCGCGCGCCATGCCTATTTCGGCCACGACGAATGGGAGCCGTTCGCGCCGGGCCTGAAGACGCTGGAGGACGCCACCACGCTGCGGCGGCGCATTCTCGTCGCCTTCGAGCGCGCCGAGCGCGAGACCGACCCGGAGCGCCGCGCCGCGCTCTTGACCTTCGTCATCGTCGGCGCCGGCCCGACCGGCGTCGAACTCGCCGGCACCATCGCCGAACTTGCGCGCGACACGCTGGCGCCCGACTTCCGCAACATCGACACCAAGGACGCGCGCGTCGTGCTGATCGAGGCCGGCCCGCGCGTGCTGGCGGGTTTTCCCGACGACCTCTCGGCCTATGCGCAGCGCTCGCTGGAAGGTCTCGGCGTCGAGGTGGTGCTCGGACAGGCCGTCACCGAATGCTCCATCGACGGCGTGGTCTATGGCGACAACAGATTGGCGGCGAAAACCCTGATCTGGGCCGCCGGCGTCCGCGCCTCGTCCGCCGCCCAATGGCTCGGCGCTCCCGCCGACCGCGCCTTCCGCCTGCAGGTCGAACCCGATCTCACCGTGCCCGGTCATCCCGATATTTTCGCGATCGGCGACACCGTCACCATCAACGGCCCCGACGGCAGACCGGTGCCTGGCATCGCGCCGGCAGCCAAGCAGCAGGGGGTTTACGTTGCCGACGCCATCAAGGCGCGGCTGCGCGGCGAAAAGCCGGGCCCGTTCCGCTACCGGCACGCCGGGAGTCTCGCGCAGATCGGCAAGCGCAAGGCGGTGATCGATTTCGGCCGCTTCAAATTGCGCGGCACCATCGCGTGGTGGATCTGGGGCATCGCCCACATCTATTTCCTGATCGGCCTGCGCAACCGGCTCAGCGTCGCGATCTCCTGGCTCTGGATCCACGCCCGCGACCAGCGCGCGGCGCGGCTGATCACGCAAGGCTCGAGCAAGGTGGGGAAGTGAACTTTCTTACCCCCCTGGAGGGGGAGGGTCGGCTCGTATTGAGCGCAGCGAAATGCGAGACGGGGTGGGGTGACGGTTCCTCAACTCGAACATCGTCCGAAATGAGAGACTTTCACCCCACCCCGATCGCTACGCGATCGACCCTCCCCCTTCAGGGGAGGGTAAGAAATCACTGCACCAGCGAGCATCCTCCGTCCGCCATCGGTCTGAACGCCTGCTCGGCGGGAATGGTCGAGACCAGCTTGTAATAGTCGTACGGATATTTCGACTCGTTCGGCTTCTTCACCTCGAACAGGTACATCGGGTGAATCACGCGGCCGTCTTGGCGGATGGCGACGTCGCCGAACAGTTTGTCCTTGCCCTTGAATTTCTTCATCTGCGGCACCGCATCTTTCGCGTCGTCGCTGCCGGTCGCCGCGACCGCGTTGAGATAGGCCAGCGTCGAGGCATAGACGCCGGCCTGGTTGCCGCTCGGCATTTTGCCGTTCATGCCCGGCCGCGCGGCAAAGCGCTTGGCGAAGGCCCGGGTGTCCTCATCCATGTCCCAATAAAATGCTTCGAGCAGTTGCAGCCCCTGCGCGACCTTCAGGCCCATGCCGTGCACGTCGTTGACGAACAGCAGGAACGCCACCATGGTCTGGCCGCCGGCCTGGATGCCGAACTCGCCGGCCTGCTTCACCGCATTGACGGTGTCGCCGCCGGCATTGGCGAGCCCGATCACCTTGGCCTTGGAGTTCTGAGCCTGCAGCAGCAGCGAGGCGAAATCCGAGGTGCCGAGCGGATGCCTGGCTGAACCCAGCACCTTGCCGCCGTGCTTCTCGATATAGTTGGTGGCTTCGGCCTCGATGCCCTGGCCGAGCGCGAAATTCACCGTGACGAAATACCATTCCTTGCCGCCGCGCCCCATCATCGCCGCTGCCGTCGCGTTGCCGGTGGCCCAGACGTCATTGACCCACTGAATGGTGTTCGGCGAGCAGGCCTTGCCGGTGAGATCGGAACTGGCGGTGGACGACGCCAGGAAGGTCATTCTGGAATCGCGCAGCAGCGAATTGATGGTGAGGCCGACCGCCGAATTCGGCACGTCGACGATGGCATCGACCTTGTCGACCTCGAGCCATCTGCGCGCGATCGCGGATCCGACATCGGCCTTGTTCTGGTGGTCGGCATAGACGATCTCGACCTTGATGTTCTTGCCGCCGCCGTTGAAATCTTCCGCCGCCATGCGGGCGGCTTCCACCGAACCCATGCCGTTGGTGTCCTGAAAAATGCCGGAGATATCGTTAAGCACACCGACCCGCACGACGTTGTCGGAAATGTCGGCACGTGCCGTGCTCCATGTCGCGCAGCTCGCAGCGAGCACCAAGGCCCAATTCAAGTGTTTCATCATCTTCCCCACTCCTTGATTGCGCGATTCCGGACGTTGCCGGGCGCGGTAGTTAGTTCAGGTCCGCCAAAGTCAGATCTGCCGCTCCGGCAAGTGCAGGACCAGGCCATCGAGGTCCGCTGCGATCCTGATCCGGCAGGACAGCCGGCTGTTGGTCAGCCGTTCGGCTGCCGTGCCATCGAGCAGCGCGTCCTCTTCATCGCCGATGGCGGGCAACCGGCCCAGCCAGTCGTCGCCGACATAGACGTGGCAGGTCGCGCACATCGCATTGCCGCCGCACTCGGCCACGATGGCGGCGATACCGTGACGGGTCGCGGCCATCATGGCGCTTTCACCCGCCCTCGCATCGATGCGCTCATGGCGGCCGTCGGGATGGATGAAGTTGATATTCAGCATCTCACGTCCGTCAGGCTGCGGTGATGGTGATAGGAAGATTCTCGAGCCCGCGCAGGGTGTTGTTGTAGCGGCGCTTCACCGGGCCGGTGATGTCGATGGAAGCGACCTTGCGCGCCAGGGCCGACAAAAACGTCTCGCCTTCGAGACGCGCGACCAGCTGGCCGACGCACATGTGAATGCCCGAGCCGAACCCGACATGGCCGCTGGCCCGGCGGGTGATGTCGTAGTCGTCGGGATTATCCCAGCGCCGCGGATCGCGGTTGGCTGAGCCCAGGAACATCAGCACCTTTTCGCCCTCGCCGATGCGGTGCCCGCCGAGTTCGACCTCGCGCGTCGTGGTCCGGAAGAATGTCTGCACCGGGCTCTCGAACCGGACCGCTTCCTCGAACGCGTTGCGCGCCAGCGACGGATCGCGGCGCAGCCGCGCCAACTGCTCGGGAAACCGCGCCAGGCAATAGATCGCCGCACCCAGACCATTGACGGTGGTGTCGATCCCGGCCGACAGCAGCGAACGCACCAGCAGCGGCGCCTCTTCCGCGGTGATGTCGCCGCTGTCGACGCGCGCATGGATGCAGGCGCCGAATCCGCCGGGCGCCAGATTTTCGCGCTGGCATTGTTCGGCGACATAGGCCTGATGCGGCGCCGAACGCTCGATGGCATCCTGGCGCAACTGGTTCGGCGGCCCGAAGGCATTGAACACCAGTCCCGCGTAAGGCAGCAAATGCTCGCGCCCCTCCGCTTTCAGGCCCAATGCATCGGGGAATACCGACATCGGGTAGGCTTCCGCCAGATCGGCGATGGCATCGAAGCTTTTGCGCGCCAGCAACTCGTCGACCTTGGCGGCGGCGGCCGCGGCGAAGCGGTCGCGCAGATGCTTCATCGCCGTCGGTGACAGCACATGGCTCAGCACCGCACGGGCCCGCGTGTGGGCCGGCGGGTCCGCTTCGAGGATGATGCTCTGCGGACGCCACGGTTCCTCCTTGGCAAAATCGCTCAACCCGACGCCGCGACTGGAGCAGAAGGTCATGGGATCGTTGAGGACGGCGTGCACCTCGGCATAGCGGGCGACGCCGTAGACCGACCATTTGTCGAGATAGACCAGCGGCCCGGCGTCGCGCAGCCGCGCATGGGCCGGATATGGATCGTCGAAGAATTCGATCGCGAACGGATCGACATCGAGCCCCGGAACGCTGGCGTCCGCGGCGCGCAGGCCCGACTCGGTCAGAACCGACATGCGTATTCCCCTCCTGTGCGCCGGCTTCATGGCCGTGCCGGGCTGACGCAAAAGAAAGCGCCGCCGGTCTTGGAAGCGCAGGGTAACGCCATCGACGAAATCAATTAACTAGATAATTTAAATTATGTATATTAGCTGCATGAATTACCGCGAGATCGACCTCAACCTGCTGCTGATCCTCGATGCCATGTACGACACCGGCAGTACCACGCTGGTGGCCGAGCGGCTCAAGGTCAGCCAGCCCACCGTCAGCTTTTCGCTGGGCAAGCTGCGCGATGTGTTCGGCGACGAGCTTTTCGTCCGGCATGGCGCTTCGATGCAGCCGACGCCGCTGGCGCAATCGATCCGCGAGCCGGTGCGCCGCGTGATCGAAACCGTGCGCTTCGATATCCTGCGCGAGCGGGTATTCGATCCTGTCAGCGCCGAGCGAACCTTCTCGCTCTCGGCCTCCGACATCGGCGAGCTGGTGTTCCTGCCGCGCCTGCTGGAGCAGCTCACGGTGAGCGCGCCGAAATTGAACCTGCGGTCGCTGGCCATGCCTCCGGCCGAGTTGCGCGAGGCGATGACGACCGGGGGCGTCGATCTCGCCATCGGCTATTTCCCCGATCTGACCGGAGCCGGCTTCTTTCAGCAAAAGCTGTTCGAGCACGCCTTTACCTGCCTGGTCCGCGCCGATCATCCTGTGATCGGCGACAGGATCAGCATGAAGCAATTCCTCGCCGCCGATCATGTCGTGGTCATGCAGGAAGGCCGCAGTCAGGAAATCGCCGAGCGGCGGATGGCCGAGATGGGGCTGGTCCGCCATATCGTGCTGCGTTCGCCGCACTTCATGAGCGTGCCGCATCTGGTGGCAACCTCCAATATCATTTCGATCGTGCCGCGCGCGGTCGGGCGCGCCTTCCTGCATACCGGCCGGCTCAAGCTGCTGGAGCCGCCGTTCAAGATTCCGAGCATCGAACTCAGGCAATTCTGGCACCGCCGGGTCCATACCGACCCGGGGGTGCTCTGGTTGAGAAATCTGATCGCGAGGCTTTACCTGAACCGCGATCCCTCCGAGACGGACGACTCGCCCATCTTCGGAGGCGAGCCGAACCCGGTCCGGCGAGCGAAGAGCCGCGCAGTCATGCGATGATTTTACCCCTAGCCCGGACACCCGATCCATTCGCCCGACGCGTCATCTTCCAGCGCCGCCACCGCGGCCGCGCGCCGCGTCAGCACCGCGCGCTGGTTGATATAGCCCTTGTCGGTAATCTCTCCGCCGTCGACGGAAGCGGGCTCGGCCAGCAGCAGCGCCCGCGTGGCATGCGTTGAGGAACCGCCGCCGCTCTGCGCCTTCAGTTTTGAAAGTCCCGCCGCGATGCCGGCACGTACTTTGTCGTGGCCGATCACTTCGCTCGCATCGGCGCTATCAGGCAGCCCCGTAAGCGCGCGGCAGGCCGCGATATTGGGAAACACCAGAAAGCGCACGTGATCGCCGCCATGGCCCGATACCACGATGTCCTGCGCCAACGGCGAAAGCGCCGTGATCCCCGCGACACGCACGGTACCGACGCTGACCCAGGTGCCGGAATTGAGTTTGAAATCTTCGGCGACGCGGCCGTCGAAAAACAAGCCGAGCTCCGGCCTGTCAGGATCGGCGAAGGTGACGGCGTCGCCGATCAGGTAAAAGCCTTCGGCGTCGAACGCCTGCGCGGTAAGCGCAGGCGCTTTCCAGTAGCCCGGCGTGACATTGGGACCGCGCACCCGCACCTCGAGCTTGTCGCCCGACGGCACCAGCTTCAGTTCGGTGCCGGGAATGGGGACGCCGATATTGCCGGAACGCCTGGCCTGGAAATGGCAGTCGGTGGCCAGCGGCGAGGTTTCGGTGGAGCCCCAGGCCGACACCATCGGCAGCGCCCGGCCGACCGTCCTGATCGACAACTCTTCCATCGCGTCCCAGAGGTTCTGCGGCAATGCCGCACCGGCATAGAATGCGAACTTCACCTCGCCGAAGAAACGGCGGCGCAGCTCATCGTCCTCCCGCAAGGCTGCGATCAGCATGTCGAAGCCGCGCGGTACATTAAAGTACACCGTCGGCATCACGCTGCGCAGATTGGCGAGGGACGTCGCGAACAGGCCCGGCGCCGGCTTGCCGCCGTCGATATGGAGCGTGCCGCCGTTGCGCAGCACGAGGTTGAAATTATGGTTGGCGCCAAAGGTGTGGCTCCACGGCAGCCAGTCCAGGATCACCAGTTCGTTATCCGCGCTCTCCAGGAACGCCCAGGTCTGCGCCTTGGCCTGCTGGCTCGAGGTCAGCATGCGCTGGGTGTTGATCACCGCCTTCGGCGTGCCGGTCGAGCCCGAGGTGAACAGGAATTTGGCGATGGTGTCCGGCCCGACCGTCGCGAAAGCCTCTGCCACGGCATCGGTTTCAGGTGTGGCTGCAATCGACCGGAACGAAACGGCGTCGCCACCATCAAGGTCGCCGGTCACGATGACAGCGCTGTGCAGCGGCTTGATCGCCGCCAGCGCCGCCGCGAACGGCTTTGTGGAGGACACATAGATCGCGCCGGGATCGAGCAGACTGATCATGCTCTTCAGCTTGTCGAAATCCCTTGAAATCGAATAGGCCGGCGAGATCGCCGCCGCCGGCACGCCGGCATGCATCGCCGCGAGCGCGAACAGCGCGTGATCGACGCTGTTGTCGGAGAGGATCACCAGCGGACGCTGCGCGCTCAACCCCTGCGCCAGAATCCAGCTGGCCGCGGCGCGCACCTGCCGCAGCGCCTCGCTGTAAGTGACGGTCGTCCATGGCGCGTCGGCATTGGCGCGCTCGCCGAGAAAGATCTTGTCCGGCCTCTGCCGCGCCCAGTGTTCCAGCCAGTCGCCGACGCAGCGCGCTGCCGGCTGCAGCGGCACGGTCGATTTCACGATGATGCTGCCGTCGGCCCGGCGATCGACAGTAATCGCGGGGGTCGCAAACAGCGTGTCGGGATGCTCGCGGCTGACGGCGGCTGTTGTTGTCATCGGTTTCCTCGCGCGCCCTCTTCAGCGGGGCTGGCATTTTGCTCTACGCGAAAACCGCACGCCTCGGCAATATGTGGCGGGCGCTCTACCTGGCTGTGGCCTGCGCACCAACCCGCTGCTCGACCTGCCGTTTGATATTGTTCAGCCCGATCTGCGCCTCCTCGTCCACGCGCTGGATCTGCTCGGCGCTGGCGGCCGCGGGACGGCTCGGGTTGTTGGGATGCCTTGTATATCGGGTGGCGTCGCCGACCCGCTCGAACGTGTAGCGAACGATGATGGGCCCGATGAAGTCGGTCTCGGCCCGCACGGTCCAGGCGTTCGGGCGATCGCTCTCGGTCACCTTCCAGTCCAGCACCACCTCGCCGCGGCGGATGTGCCA
>JAUXWH010000303.1 GCA_030681365.1 Bradyrhizobium sp. | reverse complement strand
TGCCTCGGGTTGGCGAACAGTTCGGCCTTCTCAGCGATCTCGACGATGCGGCCGAGATACATCACGGCGACGCGGTGGCTGATATGGGCGACGACGGCGAGGTCGTGGGCGATGAACAGATAGGAAAATCCGTGCCGGCGCTGCAGGTCGATCAACAGATTGATCACCTGGGCCTGGATCGAGACGTCGAGCGCCGAGACCGGCTCGTCGCACACGATCAAATCGGGCCCGAGCGACAGCGCACGTGCGATGCAAATGCGCTGGCGCTGGCCGCCGGAGAATTGGTGCGGATAGTTCTGCATCTGGTCGGCCCGCAGGCCGACCTGATCGAACAGTTCCGCGACCCGCTCGCGCCGTTTCTCTCCGGTCGCGAGGCCATGGACGCTGAGCGGTTCGCCGACGATGTCACCCGCCGTCATGCGCGGATTGAGCGAGGCGAACGGGTCCTGGAAGATGATCTGCATCGAGCGCCGGTGCTCGCGAAGATCGGCCTTGCCGAGATGGGTGATATCGAGGCCGTTGAGCTGGATGCTGCCGCTGGTCGGCTCCACCAGCCGCAGGATGGCGCGCGCCACCGTCGATTTGCCGCAGCCGGATTCCCCCACCATGCCCAGCGTTTCGCCGACGCCGACGGTAAAGCTGACGCCATCGACGGCATGCACGGTGCCGACGCGGCGGCGCAGCACGCCGCCGCGCACCGCATAATGTTTGACGAGGTCGGTGACTTCGAGCAGCGGGGTTGCGTCGGTCATGGCGCCACCGCCGTTTCGGCGGCGCGCCAGCACGCCGCAAAGTGATCGTTGCCCCAGTCCTGCAGCGGCGGATATTCGGCGCGGCAGCGATCGATCGCCAGCGGGCAGCGCGGCGCGAAAGCGCAGCCCGGCGGCAGATTGGTCAGGGAAGGCACCATGCCGGGAATTTCGACCAGCCGCGCATCGGAGTTGGAGCCGAACGTCGCTACCGCCGGCATCGATGCCATCAAGCCGCGGGTGTAGGGATGCCGGGGGTTTTCGAACAGCGCCTCGACGGTGGCCTCCTCGACCTTCTTGCCCGCATACATTACGATGACGCGTTGCGCTGTCTGCGCGACCACGCCGAGATCGTGGGTGATCAGGATCAGCCCGGTGCCGAGTTCCTTCTGGAGCTCGACGATCAGCGCCAGGATCTGGGCCTGAATGGTGACGTCCAGTGCCGTAGTCGGCTCGTCCGCAATCAAGAGCGCCGGCCGGCACGCCAGCGCCATCGCGATCATGGCACGCTGGCGCATGCCGCCGGAAAGCTGATGCGGGTATTCGGTGGCCCTTCGTTCCGGCTCCGGGATGCGGACGAGGCGCAGCATCTCGACGGCCTTTGCCCAGGCTTCCTTGCGGGTGATTGAGCGATGCAGGCGAACCGCTTCGGTGATCTGGTCGCCGATTCGCATCACGGGGTTGAGCGAGGTCATCGGCTCCTGGAAGATCATCGAGATGCGGTTGCCGCGGATCGCGCGCATCTGGGCCTCGTCGAGGCCGAGCAGGTCGGTGCCCTCTAGTGCGACGGAGCCGCCGACGATGCGGCCCGGCGGATCCGGCACCAGCCGCATGATCGACAGCGCGGTGACGCTCTTGCCGCAACCGGACTCGCCGACAATTGCCAGCGTCTCGCCGCGGCGAACGCTGAGCGAGACGTCGTCGACCGCCCTGAACAGCCCCGAATTGGTGAAGAACACCGTCTCCAGGTTCCTCACGTCGAGAATCATATCGTCCGCCAGAACCCCGTTCATCAGCCGCGCTGCCTCGGATCCAGAATGTCCCGCAGCGCATCGCCGAACAAATTGGTGCCGAACACCGCGAGACTGATCGCAACCCCCGGGAAGATCACCAGCCACGGCGCGACACGGACATATTCCGCGGCCGATTCCGACAGCATGCGGCCCCATGACGGATAGGGCTCGGGAATGCCGAGACCAAGGAACGACAGCGAGGCTTCGGTGAGAATGGTCGAGCCGAGCTGCGCCGTCGCCAGCACGATCAGCGGCGCCAGCGTATTCGGCAGCACATGACGAAGCGCGATGCGGGTCTCGCTCATGCCGACCGATTTCGCCGCTTGGATGAACGGAAGCTCGCGCAGCGCCATCGTATTTGCGCGGATCACGCGGGCGACGGTGTGGATCAGCGGGATTGCGATCGCGATGATCACGTTCGGGAGCGACGGCCCCAGCGCCGCGGTCATGACCAGCGCGAGCACCAATAGCGGCAGCGCCTGCAGGATATCGGTAATGCGCTGGAACACCAGATCGACCCAGCCGGACAGATAGCCGGAGGCGAGGCCAACGATCACGCCGATCGACGAGCCGAGCAGGGTGGAGCCGACGCCGACGGCGAGCGAGATGCGGGCGCCATGGACGATCCGGCTCCAGACGTCGCGGCCGAACGCATCGGTCCCGAGCCAATGCTGCGCACTCGGGGGGGCAAGACGCTGCAGGGAATCGACCGAGAGCGGATCGTAGCGGCCGATGAAATCCGCCAGCAACGCGGCCAGCACGAACAACACCATGATGACGAGGCCGATGGCGCCGAGCATATGACGCCGCGCCAGGAACGTCAGCTTGCGCCAGCCATGCGTCGAATGGGCGCCGGCGCGTCGCAGTTCGCTATCGTAGTCGATGACGGCCAAGCGCTGTCTCCAAATCTTTCCCGGAAATCAGTCCGTATAGCGGATGCGTGGATCGATCGCGGCGTAGAGCATGTCGACCGTGAAGTTCGTGACCACGACAACCACGGCGATCAGCATCACCAGGTTCTGGACGATCGGATAGTCGCGCCAGCGGATTGCCTCGACCAGGAAGCGGGCGACACCCGGAATATTGAACACGGTCTCGGTGACGATCAGGCCGCCGATCAGGAATGCGGCCTCAATGCCGATGATGGTGATGACCGGAAGAACCGCGTTCTTCAGGGCATGGTGATAGTTGACGGACGATTCGGACGCGCCCTTGGCGCGCGCGGTGCGGATGTAGTCCTGGCGCAGGATTTCGAGCATCGAGGAGCG
>JAUXWH010000289.1 GCA_030681365.1 Bradyrhizobium sp. | reverse complement strand
AGCCTGACCACCCAGGCGCCCTTCGGTGCCCACCTCCCGCGCCACTCGAGTCACTTCGCCGGCGAACGCGTTAAGTTGATCCACCATCGTATTGATCGTTTCCTTCAGCTGCAGGATTTCGCCCGACACGTTCACCGTGATCTTCTTGGACAGGTCGCCCTTCGCCACTGCGGTCGCAACCTCGGCGATGTTGCGGACCTGGCCGGTCAGGTTGCTGGCCATCGAGTTGACGCTGTCGGTGAGGTCCTTCCAGGTGCCGGCGACGCCGCGCACCAGCGCCTGGCCGCCGAGCTTGCCTTCGGTGCCGACCTCGCGCGCCACGCGCGTCACCTCGCCGGCGAAGGCGTTGAGCTGGTCGACCATGGTGTTGACGGTGTCTTTCAGCTCGAGGATCTCGCCGCGGACGTCCACCGTGATCTTCTTCGACAGGTCGCCGTTCGCCACCGCCGTGGTCACCTCGGCGATGTTGCGGACCTGCGCCGTCAGATTGCTCGCCATCGAGTTGACGCTCTCGGTCAGATCCTTCCAGGTGCCGGCGACGCCGAGCACGTTGGCCTGACCGCCGAGCCGGCCTTCGGTGCCGACCTCGCGCGCCACGCGGGTGACTTCGCCGGCGAAGGCGTTGAGCTGGTCGACCATGGTGTTGAGCGTTTCCTTGAGCTGGAGGATTTCGCCCGACACATTCACCGTGATCTTCTTCGACAGGTCGCCGCCGGCAATCGCGGTGGCGACGTCCGCGATGTTGCGGACCTGCGCGGTCAGGTTCGACGCCATGAAGTTGACGTTGTCGGTGAGATCCTTCCAGGTGCCGGCGACGCCCGGCACCTGGGCCTGGCCGCCGAGCTTGCCCTCGGTGCCGACCTCGCGGGCGACGCGCGTGACTTCGGATGCGATTGAATTGAGCTGGTCGACCATCGTGTTGATGGTGTCCTTCAGCTCGAGAATTTCGCCGCGGACGTCGACCGTGATTTTTCGCGACAGGTCGCCGCGTGCCACCGCGGTGGTGACGTTGGCGATGTTGCGGACCTGGGCGGTAAGATTGCCGCACATCGCGTTGACGGAGTCGGTGAGGTCCTTCCAGGTGCCGGCGACGCCGGGCACTTCGGCCTGGCCGCCCAGTTTGCCGTCGGTGCCGACCTCGCGCGCCACGCGGGTGACTTC
>JAUXWH010000287.1 GCA_030681365.1 Bradyrhizobium sp. | reverse complement strand
GCGACGCCGGGTTTCGCGCGGTACCGGGCGCCATCGTGCGCCGCTCGGCCTTCATCGCCAGGAACGTGGTGCTGATGCCTTCCTTCGTCAACCTCGGGGCTTATGTCGATGAATCCACCATGATCGACACCTGGTCGACGGTCGGCTCCTGCGCGCAGATCGGCAATCGCGTGCAGATATCCGGCGGAGTCGGCATCGGCGGCGTGCTGGTGCCGCTGCAGGCCGAGCCCGTCATCATCGAGGACGATTGCTTCATCGGCGCGCGCTCCGAAGTCGCCGAAGGCGTCATCGTGCGCAAGGGCGCGGTGCTGTCGATGGGCGTGTTCCTCGGCGCCTCCACCAAGATCGTCGACCGCGACACCGGCGAAACCTTCATCGGCGAGGTGCCGGAATATGCCGTGGTGGTGCCCGGCAATCTGCCGGCCCGGCCCTTGAAGAACGGCCAGCCCGGCCCCTCCACCGCCTGCGCCGTCATCGTCAAGCGGGTCGACGAACGCACCCGGGCCAAGACCAGCATCAACGAGTTGCTGCGGGACTAGGGCATGACCGATGCCCTCTCCGCTCTCTCCATCGCCCGCGACCTGTTGCGCTGCCCTTCGGTAACCCCTGAAGATGCCGGCGCACTCGCTGTCCTTGAAACCATTCTGAAAGCCGCCGGCTTCGAGGTGCATCGCGTCACCTTCGGCGAGCCCGGCACCGCCGATATCGACAAGCACTATGCCCGCATCGGGACTTCGACCCCGCACATCACCTTTGCCGGACACACCGACGTGGTGCCGCCCGGCGACGAGAGCGCCTGGACCCACGGCGCGTTCTCGGGCGACGTCAAGGACGGCTTTCTGTATGGACGCGGCGCCGTCGACATGAAGGGCGGCATCGCCTGCAGCGTCGCCGCGGTGCTGGAATATCTCGCCGCCCGGGGCGGAAAACCCAAGGGCTCGATCTCGTTCCTGATCACCGGCGACGAGGAAGACATCTCCGTCAACGGCACCGTCAAGCTCCTGCAATGGGCGGCGGCGCGCGGCGAGAAATTCGACCATTGCGTGCTTGGCGAACCCTCCAATGTCGAACAGCTCGGCGACTGCATCAAGATCGGCCGCCGCGGCTCGCTGCATGGCATGTTGTACGTCGACGGCATCCAGGGCCACGTCGCCTATCCGCATCGCGCGTCCAACCCGGTGCCGGATATCTCGCGCCTGATCGTGGCGCTCAGCGACGAACCGCTCGATCACGGTAGCGCCCAGTTCCAGGCATCGAACCTCGAATTCACCTCGGTCGATGTCGGCAACAAGGCCGGCAATGTGATCCCCGGCCAGGCGCGGGCGAAATTCAACATTCGCTTCAACGATCTGCATACCCAGGAAACGCTGCGCCAACTGGTCGATCAGCGCCTGGAAAAGGCCTGCGGCAACCGGATCAAGGCGCGAATCGTGTGGGAGCCGTCGAATTCCAACGTGTTCGTGACCAAGCCCGGTCCCTTCACCGACCTCGCGGTCGCCGCGATCGAGGACGTCACCGGCCGCAAGCCGGAACTGAGCACGAGCGGCGGCACCTCGGATGCGCGCTTCATTTCGAGCTATTGCCCGGTGATCGAATTCGGCCTGGTCGGCCAGACCATGCACCAGATCGACGAGCGCACGCCGGTGTCGGATCTGGAAAAGCTGACGAAGATCTATCGCGGCGTGCTGGAGCGGTATTTTGCTTGATCCACAGTCGTCATTCCGGGACACGCGCCTTCGTGTGGACCCGGAATCTCGAGCTTATTGAGCGAGATTCCGGGTTCGCGCTACGCGCGCCCCGGAATGACGGAAAAGGCTAATAATCCACCCTTACCAGATAGAGCCCGTCCGGCGGCGCCACTGGGCCGCAGGCGGCGCGGCTTTTCGCGTCGAGCGCTTTCTGCAGGTCGTCGGCGTTCCAGCGGCCCTCTCCGACCCAGACCAGCGATCCCACCATCGAGCGCACCTGGCTGTGCAGGAACGAGCGCGCCGAGGTGACGATGTTGACGGCGTCGCCGTCTCTCACCACGTCGAGCTGGTCGAGCGTCTTCTCCGGCGACTTGGCCTGGCATTCGGTGTCGCGGAAGGTGGTAAAGTCGAACTTGCCGACCAGCCGTTGCGCGGCGTCATGCATCGCGTCGGTGTCGAGCGGCCGCGGCAGCCGCCAGACCTTGCCGATGTCGAGCGCGAGGTTGGCCCGGCGATTGGAGATGCGGTAGATATAATGGCGTTTCTTCGCCGAAAATCGCGCCTCGAAGCTGTCGGGGACGATATCCGCACTGAGCACGCCGATCGGGTGCGGCCGCAAATGCGCGTTGAGCCCGTCGCGAAAGCGGCCCGGCACGAAATGTTTGGCGATGTCGCAATGCGCGACCTGTCCCAGCGCATGCACCCCGGCGTCGGTGCGGCCGGCGCCGTGCACCCGCACCCGCTCGCCGCAGATCGCCTTGACTGCGTCTTCCAGCGCGCCCTGCACGGTGGCGCCATTGTCCTGCAGCTGCCAGCCGCAGAACGGCGCGCCATCGTACTCGATGATGAGTTTGTAGCGGGGCATTGGTGCGTCAACGATCTATATTGTCATTGCCGGGCAAAAGCGCGAAGCGCGTCTTCGCGCTAGACGACCCGGCAATCCATCCTCTTCGCAGAACTCTTGTGAAGATAGATGGATACGCGGGTCAAGCCCGCGTATGACGAGTTGGGGGACGTACGACAATCTAGGCAAGCCGCATCGGCGGTTTCAGCGGCGTGCCGCGCAAGAATTCCGGCGCCTTCATCGGCTTTGCACCGGCGCGCTGCAGGTCGAGAATGCGGATCGCGCCGTCCTGGCAGGCGATCGTCAATTGGTCATCGAGCAAGTCGCCCGGCGCGCCCGTCCCCCTGGCCAGTTCGCAGCGCAGGACCTTGACCCGGGCCGGCTCGCCGTCGATCGGCATCTCGCACCAGGCGCCGGGAAACGGCGACAGCCCGTGAATGTGGCGCAACACCTGGCGCGACGGCCGGTTCCAGTCGATCCGCGCCTCGGCCTTTTCGATCTTGGCGGCGTAGGTCACGCCCTCATCGCTCTGCTTCGTGAGCTGCAATTTGCCGCGTTCCAGCGCGCCGATCGCGCGCACCATCAGGTCGGCCCCGAGCGGCGCCAGCGCGTCGTGCAGATCGGCCGCCGTCATGGCATCCGATATCGCCAGCCGCTCGGCCATGGCGACGTCGCCGGTGTCGAGGCCGACGTCCATTTTCATCACCATCACGCCGCTCTCGGCATCATCCGCCATGATGGCGCGGTTGATCGGGGCGGCCCCGCGCCAGCGCGGCAGCAGCGAGGCGTGCAGATTGAAGCAGCCGAGCGCCGGCGCATCGAGAATGGCCTTGGGCAGGATCATGCCATAGGCGACGACGACAGCGGCATCGGCCTGGTGGGAACGAAACTCCTCCAGCGCTTCCGGAGTCTTCAAGGTGGTGGGCGTCAACACGGGAATGTTGAGCCGCCGCGCCTCCTGCTCCACAGGGGTCGGCTGCAATTGCAGGCCGCGACGGCCGCCTGGCTTGGCCACACGGGTGTAGACCGCCGCGACCTCATGGCCATGGGCGACGAGTTCCAGCAGCGTCGGCACCGCGAAATCGGGCGTGCCCATGAAGATCAAGCGGAGAGGCATGGCTTGGAGATGTCCCGCGACTGCTGAATTTACTCGTCATGGCCGGGCTTGTCCCGGCCATCCACATCTTTGGTCTGCGAAAGCAAGACGTGGATGCCCGGGTCAAGCCCGGGCATGACGGGCGATAGGGTTGCGCGAAGCTTGGTCTATTCCGCCGCCCGCTTGGCGGCTTTCGTAAATTTCTTCAGCACGCGGTCGCGTTTGAGCTTCGACAGATAGTCCACGAACAGCACGCCGTTGAGGTGGTCGATCTCATGCTGGATGCAGGTGGCGAACAGCCCGTCGGCGTCCTCCTCATGCACCTTGCCGTCGAGATCGGTGAAGCGGATGCGCACCTGCGCCGGCCGCTCGACCTCCTCGTAATATTCGGGGATCGACAGGCAGCCTTCCTCGTAGACCGAAAACTCTTCCGACGACGACACGATCTCCGGATTGATGAAGACCCGCGGCCGTGGCGTGATCTCGCCGTCCTCGTTCTTCTTGGCGAGGTCCATCGTGATCAGCCGCAGCGGCTGCGCGACCTGGATCGCCGCCAGCCCGATGCCGGGCGCGTCGTACATGGTCTCCAGCATGTCGTCGGCCAGCCGGCGGATCTCCGCCGTGACCTTTTCGACAGGTTTGGAGACCAGCCGCAACTGCTTGTCCGGCAGTATGATGATTTCTCTGAGTGCCATGGTCTTTCTGAGTGCCTTGGGGGCGATTTAAGCTGCCGATCTGTCCCGGTCAATGCGCGAGCCGGGCCCGTTAACCCTGCGCTAACCATGAATCTTCAGTTGAATTTAACCACGAGAATTAAGCTTGAGTTAACCATAAATGTTCCCTCTTCGTTCGCGTTTACCGCCGAATCGGCTACAAGGGCGGCATGAACGAGATTCTTTTCATGATCGGCGAGGTGCCGGTGCACACCGGCGAAGTACTGCTCGGGTTCGGCGCGCTGGCGCTGGTGCTGTTGCTGACCATCGCCATCATCATCGCGCGTTCCGGCAGCCGCGGGGCGGCGATGGCGATGGCGCAGGCCATCCGCGCCGACGAACTGGAGGAACGCGTCAGCGAAATGCTGCGCGCCCAGTCCGAGGCCACCGGCCGGGTCCACGAGATGGGCCAGGCGCTGGCCGGCCGCCAGGCCGACATGGCGCGCGCGGTCAACGAGCGGCTGGATTCGGTGACCCACCGGGTCGGCCAGTCGATGGAAGCCACCACCCGCAACACCATGGAGTCCCTGCGCGTGCTGCATGAACGGCTCGGCATCATCGACAACGCGCACAAGAACCTCACCGATCTCACCTCGCAGGTCACCACGCTGCGCGACGTGCTCGCCAACAAGCAGTCGCGCGGTGCGTTCGGCCAGGCCCGGATGGAAGCCATCGTCCAGGACGGCATGCCCTCGGGTTCCTACGAGTTCCAGCATACCCTCTCGACCGGCAAGCGGCCGGACTGCGTGGTGTTCCTGCCCGACCAGCGCCCGCTCTGCATCGACGCCAAGTTTCCGCTAGAGGCGATGACGGCGCTGCACGACGCGCGGACCGACGAGGAAAAGAAATACGCCACCCAGCGGCTGCGCGCCGACGTCATGAAGCATGTCAGCGATATCGCCGAGAAATACCTGATCCCGGGCGAGACCCAGGACACCGCGCTGATGTTCGTGCCGTCGGAATCGGTCTACGCGGAAATCCACGACGGTTTCGACGACGTGATCCAGAAGGCCTACCGCCTCCGCGTGGTGCTGGTGTCGCCGTCGCTGTTGATGCTGGCGATCCAGGTGATGCAGCAGATCCTGAAGGACGCGCGAATGCGCGACGCCGCCGACCAGATCCGCACCGAGGTGCTCAACCTCAGCGACGACCTCAACCGGCTGCGCGACCGCGTGCTGAAGCTGCAGAAGCACTTCGGCGACGTCAACGAGGACGTCCGCCAGATCCTGATCTCCGCCGACAAGATCGAAAAGCGCGCCGGCCGGATCGAGGAACTGGACTTCAGCAAGAGCGACGCACGGGCGGAGACGGCGCAGGTAGCCAAGCCGGCCGCCGAACTGTTCCCGCTGGCCCGCAAGATGCGGGCGGGGGAGTAGGGGCGCCCCAGAGGCCATCGATGGAAGCACGCAGCTTCTACGTCCACATTCTTGCCAGCCGCATCGGCGGCACGCTCTACATCGGCGTGACCAACGACCTCATTCGTCGCGTTGCCTGAAATCAGTGAAGGGCTTTACGAAGAAATACGACGTGAATAGGCTGGTCTACTTCGAACAATTCGACAATGCCGAAAACGCGATCAGGCGAGAAAAACAATTAAAGAAATACAATCGAGCCTGGAAAATCCGGCTGATTGAAGGACTCAATCCCGATTGGGACGATCTGTATCCGAGCATGGCGGGCGGTTAGGTCATCCGCCAGCCTCACATTCCCCGTCATACCCGCGAAGGCGGGGTATCCAGTAATCCGAGGGGCTCATTGATGAACTCGGACTTCACGGAGTACTGGATCGTCCGCTTTCGCGGACGATGACGTTGAGAGGTCAACAGCACGACGACGTTTCGATGCTCCCCCCGAATCTGCTAGCACTGCGGCATGACCAGCGCACCCGACAGCCTGCCCAAAACATCGATCGTCCCCGCGCCCCGCGTCTCCTGGCGCGAAGGGCTGGCGGTGTATCTGCAGCCGCGCGTGCTGATCGTGATGATGCTCGGCTTCTCGTCCGGGCTGCCGCTGGCGCTGTCGGGGTCGACGCTGCTGGTGTGGGTCAGCGAGAACGGCGTCAACCTTCGCACCATCGGGCTGTTCACCCTGGTCGGCACGCCCTACACGCTCAAGTTCCTGTGGGCGCCACTGGTGGACGGACTTAACATTCCGCTGCTGACGCGCTGGCTCGGGCGGCGGCGCGGCTGGCTGGTATTCACCCAGCTGCTGCTGATGGCTGCGATCCTTGCACTGGCGCTGACCGATCCGGCGAGCTCGCCGTTCTACGTGGCGCTCGGCGCGTTGCTGGTCGCCACCGCGTCGGCAACGCAGGACATCGTGGTCGATGCTTTCAGGGTCGAAAGCCTTGCAGACAACGAACAGGCCGCGGGCATGGCGTCCTATGTGGCGGCCTATCGCGTCGGCATGGTGGCGTCCACGGCCGGCGCGCTGTTTCTCGTCACCGGCTTTGAATATGCCGGGCTGAGCCGGCTCGATGCCTGGATGGCGAGTTTCGCCGTCATGGCGGCGCTGGTGCTGATCGGCATCGTCACCGTGTTGTGTGCGCGGGAGCCACAGCAATCCCGCATTGCCGATGCCGCGGCGGGGGACAAGCCTTCGGTCGGCCGCATCGCCGAGGCCGCGATCGGTGCTTTCCGCGAGTTCCTGACCCTGCGTGATGCCATCGTCGTGCTGGTGTTCGTGATGCTGTTCAAGTTCACCGACGCCTTCGCTGGCGCGATGACTGTGCCGTTCATCATCGACATCGGCTTTACACGCAACGACTACGCCATCATCGTCAAGGGCGTCGGCCTGGCCGCGACCCTGATCGGCGGTTTCGCCGGCGGCTTCCTCGCGCGCGGCTGCTCGCTGGTGACCTGCCTGTGGATCGGCGGCCTGCTGCAGGCGGTGTCCAACCTCACCTTCAGCTGGCTGGCGCTGGTGGGCTCGCAGCAATGGGCGCTGTCCGTCGCCGTCTCGGTGGAAGCGTTCACCGGCGCAATCGGCACGGTGATCTTCGTCGCCTATCTCTCGGCGCTATGCAAAAATCCGCTGCACACCGCCACGCAATACGCGCTGCTCACCGCGCTGGCGTCCGTCGGTCGCATCTATCTGTCCTCGGGCGCGGGGTTTGTGGCAGAGGCGACGGGCTGGCCGATGTTCTTCGTGGTCTCGGTGGTGGTCGCGGTGCCGAGCCTGATCCTGCTGGCCTGGCTGCAGCGGCGCGGACATTTTGAGGGCCTGGGGATGGTGCGGGTTTAGTGGCGCAGCTGGATTGGCAGGATACCGCGTCAGAGAGGCGCGGCGTGCCTGGATCGATCGGGGTTCAATTCCCGGAAACGGTATCTGCCGCCGGCCCGCTTGCTTCATCGTGTTGCGGACGAAACGGCGTCCGGCCCATCCAGGGCTGAACCTGGATATGCTGCAGCCAGTCCTTGACTGACGGTACCCAGCCGAGATCGTCCTTGACGTGCTGCTCGCCAACCGTCCGCACCGGGACGGATTTTCCGAGGCTGTTGGTAAGCGTGATCCCGAAAATCGCCTCGCAAAGGAAAATGCCTTCGCTGTGATGGCGAAGTGCGCGGTGGCGGACGTCAGCGATATGGGCCTTGCTTTCATCAAACCAGTTATGGATGGCGAGATAATCAGTCGGTTCACCGCCAAACAGTCGCGCCGAACGGACTGCGTGATGGAAGGGATGAGCCATGACGCGACCTAGTTTGCGATTTCAATATTCTGGACGACCGGGGCCGCATGAGGATCATCGGTGACGGTGCACTCCTCAAGATCGACCGTGAAAGCGCCATACATCTTATATTCGCCGCCACCGAAGCCGCCGAGCATTACCCAAGCCCATTCCTCCACCAATCGCTCCCTTAACAGGGTTTTCAGCGCCGCCTTTCTGGAATCACTTGCGTCGGACTTCCCGGCATTATTTGCGAGGGTGCGCATTTCATCCTTGAGACCCGCGACCTCGAGCTTGTCGTACAATCCCGTGTCGTGGAGCTGCGTTGCCAAAGCCTCGACATCAATCCTGTTGCCTTCCCGGGTTTCATAATGATCCAGCCAGGAAAACCCTTCGTCATTCCCACCGTCGAAGCGGCAGTAGACGCGGCGCACTCCGAGATCCCGCAACGCGGGCACCGTGATCGAGAAGAGCAGTTGCCGGCTTCGCTGTTCATGCTCCAGTTGCTTCCGCATGCTCTCTTCCAGCCATTGGTTCTGATCCCGTGGACTTCCCGACAGGCCAATGAAACTGCGCACGCGATCCAGCATGCTCCGCGGCTCGACCTGAACTGGTGGCAAGGGAGTTATTGGCAGTATCGAAAAATTTCCGGTCGCCGGCTGGCCCAGATACTCATCAGCGGTCATGTAGACAAACTGGTCCGCGCGGGGCGGGGGCAACTCTGTATCGTCGTCGGGATCCTCAATATTCGACTCGTCATACAAGAAAGGCATTCGGCTTACCTCCGTTCATCCTCGTTCCGCGGATTTTCAGGGAAGTAGCCTAAGAGCCAAGAACACGGGTCGCAACGCCAAACAACCCGGAGCAGACATCGATCTTGTTGACATCCTGTGATTTCAACAGATGACGCGCTTTCGCCGGCGGATCAATGCTTCGTCACCACGCTCCATTTCGTCACCACGGCTTCGCTCATCTGCCCCGCGTCCTGCGCACACGCGACCTCCTCGACCTTGATCGAGATCTCCTTGCCGAGAAAGCCCTTCAGTTGCGTGGCCTGCGCCTCGCTGGAAGTGATGAGCTGGAAGGTCTCCGGCCCGGTCTCCAGGTTGCAGAGTCCGTTCGGCGGCGGCAGCCGGCGCGGTTCGCTGGTGACCTGATAGGTCGCGACCTTCTTGCCCCTCTTGCCGCCGCGCACCTTCATGGCATTGAGCTCGCCCGACAGCACGTCGCCAGCCTTGATCAGCCGGCCCGGCTTCGGCACAGGCTCGGCCTGTTGCGCCGAAGCGGCCGGCGCAGCGCATGTCACCGCCATCGCCACCACCAAAGCAAGACGTTTGCCGAATCGTCGAATCATCATGTCGATCATTTCCGTTTGCAGTGTGTCAGAACAGAGTCCGCTGCCGCATGGCGGCGGACAGGGTGCCTTCGTCGAGATAATCGAGTTCGCCGCCCACCGGCACGCCGTGGGCCAGCCTCGTCACCTTCACGCCGGCCTCCTGCAGGAGGTCGGTGATGTAATGCGCGGTGGTCTGGCCGTCCACCGTCGCATTCAATGCCAGGATGATTTCCGTCACCCGAGAATCATGTGCGCGCGCCACCAGCGCGTCGATGGTGAGATCCTGCGGGCCGACGCCGTCGAGCGGCGACAGTGTCGCCCCGAGCACGTGATAGAGGCCGTTGGTGGCATGTGCGCGCTCCAGCGCCCAGAGATCGGCGACGTCGGCGACCACGACGATGATCGACGGATCGCGCCGCGGGTCGGTACAGACCGTGCAGGGATTCTGGGTGTCGATATTGCCGCAGGTCCTGCAGACCTGGATCTTGTCGATCGCCACCTGCAGTGCGGCGGCCAGCGGCGTCATCAGCGCCTCGCGCTTCTTGATCAGATGCAGCGCCGCGCGCCGCGCCGAACGCGGGCCGAGCCCCGGCAGCCGCGCCAGCAGCTGGATCAGACGTTCGATTTCAGGACCGGCAACCGCAGAAGCCATCTGGGCTAGCCGAGCCCCAGTCCGGGCGGCAATCCCAGCCCGCCGGTCAGCGCCTGCATCTTCTCCTGCATCGCGGCTTCCGCCTTGCGCTGCGCGTCGTTATGCGCGGTCACCAGCAGGTCCTCGAGGATTTCGCACTCGTCCGCCTTCATCAGCGAGGGGTCGATCTTGACCGCCTTCACCTGCATTTTCGCGGTCATGCGCACGCGGACCAGGCCGCCGCCGGAAATGCCCTCGACCTCGACGTTGCCGAGTTCGTCCTGCATCGCCTGCATCTTCGATTGCAGCTGGGCTGCCTGCTTCATCATGCCGAGAAAATCAGCCATGAACGCTTCCTTCAAAATCTAGAGATCGTCGCTGTCGGGAGTCTCGGCAGGGTCTACACCAATATCGGATTCCGGCGCCTCGGGCGCAAGCTTGCGCACCTCGACCACCTTGGTGCCGGGGAACCGCGCCAGCACCTCCTGCACCCGCGGATCGGATTCGGCGGCGCGCTCGCGCTGGTTCTTCTGTATCTCGTTCTGCGAACGCAGCGTCGCCTGTCCAGGCTCATTGGACACGATCACGGTCCAGCGCCGCCCGGTCCATTGTTCCAGCTTGCGCGAGAGATCGTTGACCAGGGTCCGCGGCGCGGTGGGCTCCAGTGCGAGCTCGAGCCGTCCGTCCTCGATCCGGACCAGCCGGACATGGGCTTCCAGCGCGCCCTTGATCATGAGATCGCGCTTCTCGCCGGCCAGCGCCACCAGTTCGGGAAAGCTTGCGATTTTCATCGCCGCCGGAGCCGACTGCGCGTCGGCTACCGGCGCCATCATCTGCGGTCGCGCGGACGCCTCGGCGCTGGCGCGCGGCGCCGAAGATGCGCGTGCTGCCGACGAGGACATCGAGGACACCGTCGATGCGGAGGCGGCCCGCGCCGACGCGGAACTCGACGCGACGACCGGCGAGGCGCCGCCATTCTGGTCCAGCATCCGGATCGCCTCGTCGGGCGTCGGCATGTCCGCGACATAGGCGATGCGCACCAGCACCATTTCGGCGGCCGCCGCCGGCCGGGTCGCGGTCTGCACCTCGGTGATGCCCTTGAGCAGCATCTGCCACATCCGCGACAGGACGCGCATCGAGAGCTTCGATGCGAAGTCGCGGGCGCGCACGCGCTCGGTTTCGCCGAACGCGACATTGTCGGCGGTGACCGGCACGATCTTGACCCGGGTAACGAAATTGACGAATTCGGCGAGGTCGCTCAACACCACGATCGGGTCGGCGCCGGTGTCGTATTGCTCACGGAATTCCCCGAACGCGCTGGCAATGTCGCCGCGAGCAAGCGAATCGAACAGATCGATCACCCTGGTGCGGTCGGCGAGGCCCAGCATCTGCCGCACCGCATCGGCGCGCACCGGCCCCGCCGCATGCGCGATGGCCTGATCGAACAACGACAGCGAATCGCGCACCGATCCCTCCGCCGCGCGGGCGATGATGCCGAGCGCCTCCGGCTCGACCTCGACGTTCTCCTTGCCGGCGATATTGGCAAGATGGCCCATCAGCACGTCGGCATCGACCCGGCGCAGATCGAAGCGCTGGCAGCGCGACAGCACGGTCACCGGGACTTTGCGGATTTCGGTGGTGGCGAACACGAATTTGGCGTGTTCCGGCGGCTCTTCCAGCGTCTTCAGGAAGGCGTTGAAGGCCGCGGTCGAGAGCATGTGGACTTCGTCGATGATGTAGACCTTGTAGCGGGCGCTGGCCGGCGCATAGCGCACGCTGTCGTTGATCTGGCGGACGTCGTCGACACCGGTATGGGAGG
>JAUXWH010000070.1 GCA_030681365.1 Bradyrhizobium sp. | reverse complement strand
CCCTGCAGTCGACCGCAGAGTTGCTCGCCACCACGCAGAGCCGCCTTTCGACCGGCAAGAAAGTGAATACCGCACTCGACAATCCCACCAACTTCTTCACGGCTGCCTCGCTCGACAACCGCGCCAGCGACATCAGCAATCTCCTCGACGGCATCGGCAACGGCGTGCAGGTTCTGCAGGCTGCCAACACCGGCATCTCCTCGCTGCAAAAGCTGGTTGACAGCGCCAAGTCCGTCGCCAATCAGACGTTGCAGGCGGCGGTTGGCTATTCAGCCAAGTCGAGCGTCAGCACAGCGGCAATCGCCGGCGCCACGGTCGACAACTTGCTTGGCGGCGCCGCCAGCAACGCGATTGTCACCGGCACCAGCGCGCTTGCGACCATCGACCTGACCGGCACGGCGGCGACCAATGCTGTTGCCACCGGCACCAGCGCGCTTGCAACCATCGACCTGACCGGCACGCCGGCGACCAATGCTGCTGTCACCGGCTCCGTCGACCTGTCTGCCGGTCTCGCCGACGGCGGCTCCAATATCACTTTTGACATCAACGGTCAGACGGTTACCCTGACCACGGGTGGCGGTAGCGGCGGCGGCGGTGAATTCACGCTCTCCGATATCACAACCGCGATCAACACCCAGGTCGGAGTCAGCGCTGGCGTCGCCGCCACCGACGATGGCGCGGGTCACCTGGTCCTGACCAGCACCGGGACCGCTGGTGCGGCGGATGCCATCGTCACGTCTGGTACCGCAGCGGCGGGTCTCGGCATTGCCGATGCTACCGTCAATGGCGGCGCTGCCAATCCGCTGGCCGATCTCACGTTCAACGTCAACAACCAGACCGTCACGCTGGCTGGTGGCAGCTCGTATACGGCGACCCAGATCAGGGACGCGATCAACACCCAGGTCGGAACCAGCGCCAGCGTCGCCGCCACGATCGACGGCACGGGTAACCTCGTTCTGACCAGCACGGGCACCGCCGGCGCGGCGGATGCAGTCACGATCGACACCTTCAGTTCGGGCACGGCCACTCAGCTCGGCTTCGCGGGTGCAACCGTGACCGCCAACGGCGGCGCGGCCGGCCCGTTGCCTGATCTCACGTTCAACGTCAACAGCCAGACCGTTACGTTGGCTGGTGGCAGCTCGTATTCGGCGACCCAGATCAGGGACGCGATCAACACCCAGGTCGGAACCAGCGCCAGCGTCGCCGCCACGATCGACGGCACGGGCAACCTCGTTCTGACCAGCACGGGCACCGCCGGTGCGGCGGATGCGGTCACGGTCAACACCTTCAGTTCGGGCACGGCCACTCAGCTCGGCTTCGCGGGTGCAACCGCGACCGCCAACGGCTCCGACAGCTCGGGCGGCCTTTCCGGCCAGACGCTGAATATCGCGGCGACCGGGAACGGCGCTGC
>JAUXWH010000278.1 GCA_030681365.1 Bradyrhizobium sp. | reverse complement strand
GCGGCGGCGGCGTGGTGGCGTTCTCGTCCGGCAACCACGCCCAGGGTGTCGCCCATGCGGCGCAGCTGCTCGGCATGCAGGCCACCATCGTAATGCCAGCCGACGCGCCGCTCTCCAAGCGCGAGCGCACCAGGGCCTACGGCGCCGAGGTCGTGCTGTACGACCGCGACCGCGAGGATCGCGAAGCGATTTCCCGCGAGATCGCGGAGAAGCGCGGCGCCACGCTGGTGCGGCCCTATGACGATCCCTATGTGATCGCGGGGCAGGGCACGGTGGGCCGGGAGATCGCAGAGGATATGGCGGCCCTCGGCCTCGCGCCTGATATCGTGGTGGCGCCCGCCTCGGGCGGCGGCCTGATCGCCGGCGTCGCCACCGCGATCAAGGCGCGCTATCCGCAGGCCATGGTGATGTCGGGCGAACCCGAAGAGTTCGACGATCACGCGCGCTCGCTGCGATCAGGCAAACGCGAGGCGCACGGCTCAAAAGGCCGCACCATCTGCGATGCGCTGATGGCCGCGATCCCCGGCGAGATCACCTTCTCCATCAACAGCCAGCTGCTCGCGCAGGGCATCACCGCCAGCGATGCGGAAGTCGGTGCCGCAGTCGGATTTGCCTTTCGCGAATTGAAACTGGTGGTCGAGCCCGGCGGCGCCGTCGGCCTCGCGGCGCTATTGGCCGGCCGCATCGACGTCACCGGCAAGAACGTCGTCATCGTGCTGTCCGGCGGCAATGTCGATGCGGATCTGTTCGCGCGATTGATCGGCTGATCAGCCGAGAGCGCTCAGGAGAAGAACGCGATCTTCTCGGCCTGGCTCATGCGCCGGATCGGCGCCAGCGGGTCGGCGCTGGCCGGCTGGGGCCGGCTCAGAATTCCCCTTGAGATCAGCGAGGCGCCCAGCGAGGGCTCCTCGGCGGCTTGAACAGGCTCTTCGGCGGCTTGAAGCGAGGGCTGCCGCGACGGTTCGACGGCCGGCGCCTCCACAACAGCGGCCATCGGCTCGGGCTCGGGCTCGGGTTCCAGCGCGACGCTGACGGGTTCGGCAGGCGCCAGTTCCCCGACGGCGATTTCGGCCGGCTCGGGTTCGGCGGCATCATCGAAATCGGAAGGATCGTCGGCGGCCATTTCGAGCGCGATCATGTCGAGAATGGCGTCGTCATGGGCGTCGTTTTGGGCATCGGCGGCTTCGCCGGTCGGGCCCTCCGGCTCGGTCGCGAGGTCCGCGGTCTCCGCCACGGCGTCAGCGATCTCCGCGGCCATGTCTGCCGTCTCCGCCATGGCGTCCGCGGTCTCGACCGTCACGTCGGCGGTCTCCACCATCGCGTCCACGGTCTCGACCGTTACGTCCGCGGTCTGTGCCGTTGCGTCCACGGTCTCCACCATCGCTTCCGCGGCTTCCGCCGTCGCGATCGCCTGTTCGGCCCGCACCGACGACGCTCTCACCGTGGCTTCGGAGTCTTCAGCACGGGCCGTGGCCGCGGTCGCCAATGGCTCCACCAGGGCGGAGAGCATTTCATCCGACGGGGCCGGCGGGGCCGCGGCCGACGTGGCGGCCGCCGCGGTGGCCTGCGGCGATGCGGGGGCGGCTTCGCTGCCGCCGAGTTCCGCGAGCTGACGCTCGATGACGTCGAACGCGGTGAGCGGATCGATCGATGCGATCTCGCCGCAGGCGCCTTCGATGGCGTTGATCTGGGAATCGATCAGGTCGCAGATCCGGCCGTCGGCGCCGATCTCGCGCCAGCGCCAGGCGATCTCCCGGATGATCCGGCTGCCCTTGCGGACCGGCGCGAGCTTCTCCTCCAGCGCGAGGCCGTCGAGTGCGGCGACCCGGGCCGCATCGACCGCGCCGCGGATCGCGGCCAGCGCCTCCGTCAGCCCGTTGTCGGGGGCCGGCTGGGGTTGCCGCTGGGCGGCGAGGTTTTCCTCCAGCCGCGCCACCGCTTCGAGCACCATGCTGGTGTCGGCGTTTCGGTTACGCTTGGCGTATTCGCCGAGGAACCAGCGGCCCCGCGACGTCTCCATGAACGCCTTGCTGATGGCGTCATAGTCTTCTTCGCTCGGCTGGGCAGCGCGAGCGGAGATAGGAGACAGGGCAAATGCTTCGTCGGCCATGCAAGACTCATCGCGCAAGTCAGCGCGTTGCGTTAACGATCATCACGATATCGAACGAATCGCAATTGAATTGATGCCGAGCGAATCACAAATCCCCATCGCATCTCAAGCGGCGTCGCGGCGATTCGCCACGCGGCTGGCGTTGTTTTACGGCACGCTGTTCGGTCTCGTCGGCACCCATCTGCCGTTCTTCCCGGTGTGGCTGAAGGCGGTCGGAATCGACGCGTCGTGGATCGGTATTATTACGGCCGTCCCCTCGGTGACGCGGTTCACCGTGCTGCCGTTCATCACCGGCCTTGCCGAACGGCGCCAGGCGCTGCGCGGCACCCTGATCGTGGCGGCCTTTGCCACCGCGCTCGGGCTGGCGCTGGTGGGAACCCAGCATTTGCCGCTCGTGGTGTTTCTCATTTACGTCGCGATGTCCTGCCTGTGGACGTCGATGACGCCGCTGACCGACGCCTATGCGCTGCGCGGCGTGGCGCGCTACGGATTGAACTACGGGCCGCTGCGGCTGTGGGGCTCGGCGGCCTTCGTCGCCGGCGCGCTGGCCTGCGGGCTTTTGGTCGACCTGATCGCCGCCGAACAACTGATCTGGGTGATCGCCTCGGTGGCGGCGCTCGGCGCGCTCGCCAGCCTTGGGCTGCAACCGCTGGACAGCCCAAGAACAACGGCGGCGGCAACGCATGGCACCGTCGCGCTGCTGCGCGATCCCGGCTTTCTCGCCATCATCGCCACCTCGGCGCTGATCCAGGGCAGCCACGCCGCCTATTACGTCTTCGCATCCATCGCCTGGCAGCAGTCCGGGCTCGGCGGACTGACCATTGCCGGGCTGTGGTCGCTCGGCGTGCTCGCCGAGATCGTGGTGTTCGCGCTGTCGCCGCGGTTCAAGCTGCAGCCTGCGCTGCTGGTGGTGATCGCGGCGCTGTGCGCCGTCCTGCGCTGGTCGATCACCGCGCAGGATCCGCCGATCGCCGTGCTCGCCGTGGTGCAGCTGGCGCATGGCCTGACTTTCGGGCTGACCATGGTCGGCACCATGGGCCTGATGGTGCGCCATGTGCCGATCCACGTGATGGCGCGGGGGCAGGGCTACCTGGCGGCCTGCACCGGCATCGTCACCTCGGCCGCATCGATCTCGTCCGGCATGATCTTCGCCCGTTACGGGCAGGGCGTGTACTACCTGATGGCGGCGATGGCACTGTCAGGCGGTCTCATCATGTGGCTGGCTCGGCACAAGCTTTCTCATCCCCATAGCGCCGCCTCGGGCGGATAGACGCGGCTGCCGTCGTAACGCAGCCCGCCGTCGCGGTCGCGCGCCAATAGCAGCGGGCCATCGAGATCGACGAAGCGGGCCTGGCGCGCCAGCAGCATCGCCGGCGCCATCGCCAGCGAGGTCGCGACCATGCAGCCGACCATGATTTCGAATCCGAGCGCCCGCGCCGCGTCCGCCATCGCCAGCGCCTCGGTCAGCCCGCCGGTCTTGTCGAGTTTGATATTGACGGCGTCGTAGCGGTCACGAAGTCCGTCGAGCGATTTGCGGTCATGCACGCTTTCGTCGGCGCAGACCGCGACCGGCCGGCGGATCCGCGCCAGCGCCTCATCCTGTCCGGCCGGCAGCGGCTGCTCCACCAGCGTGACGCCGACCGCGGCGCATGCGGCGAGATTCTGCTCCAGATTGTGCGGCGTCCAGGCTTCGTTGGCATCGACGATCAGTTCGGATTCGGGCGCCGCCTTGCGCACCGCCGCGATTCGCAATCCGTCGCCGTCGCCGCCGAGCTTGATCTTGAGCAGCGGCCGGTGCGCCGCCTTGGCGGTCGCCGCCGCCATCGCCTCTGATGTCCCCAGCGAAATGGTGTAGGCGGTGGTGCAGGCCGTCGGCGCCGGCCGGCCCAGCAGGTCCCAGACGCGCTGGCCGCTGGCCTTGGCCTCGAGGTCCAGCAGCGCGCAGTCCAGCGCATTGCGGGCGGCGCCGGCCGGCATGGCGGCCTGCAGGGCCTGCCTGTCGAGGCCGCGCGATAGAGGCCCCTGCATCGCCTGCAGGGCGGCCAGCGTGGCTTCCGGGGTCTCGCCATAGCGCGGATAGGGCACGCATTCGCCGCGCCCGGTATGGCCACCAGGGCCACCATGGCTGACCGCTGCCACGACCGTCACCGCCTCGGTCTTGGCGCCCCGGCTGATGGTAAAGGACCCCGCGATCGGCCAGCGCTCGATTCGGGCGGCAAGGACGAGGGATTTGCTGGAAGTCATTTTAAAATCTGGCAATTTCTGAACCATCCGGCTTGCCCGGCGTAACCAAGTATGGCTGGTAAGGGACATGTTCTACAAGGCGGCGGCGTGTTGGATGTTTCCCTCCGTGAGGAGCGGAGACTCGGCTGGGGTGTTGGCATCGTGAGCGGCGACCCGACATTGGAGCGGATTGCACGGGGCAATGGGCTGGCGCTGTGCGCCGCCGGCCCCTGGACCGCCCGCTTTGCGCCCGATCTCGAGCGTATCGTCGCCGACGCCGAAAAGCTGGCCGGCAGCAGACCCAACATCTTCATCGATGTCTCGCAGGTCTCCAAGCTCGACACCTTCGGGGCCTGGCTGATCGAGCGGCTTCGCCGCAGCCTGACCCAGGGCGGGGTGGAGGCCAAGATCGCCGGGCTTTCGGCCAATTATTCCAGCCTGGTCGACGAAGTGCGTCGGGTGAAGGCCACTCCCGAACTCGACGGCAGTGCGGTGTCGGTCACCGGGATGCTGGACCAGATCGGCCGCAGCGTGGCCGGCGTCGGCACAACCCTGGTGAGCCTGATCGACATGCTCGGCGCGGTGCTCGCCGCCAGCGGCCGGGTGCTGATCCGCCCCAGCGGCTTTCGCCTGACCTCGACCGTGCATCACCTCGAACAGGTCTGCTGGCGCGCGGTGCCGATCGTCGTGCTCATCACCTTCCTGATCGGCTGCATCATCTCGCAGCAGGGCATCTTCCATTTCCGCAAATTCGGCGCCGACATCTTCGTGG
>JAUXWH010000264.1 GCA_030681365.1 Bradyrhizobium sp. | reverse complement strand
GGGTGGCAAAAGCCGCGGTCCCGGAACGGCCCCGATTGCGACCAACCGGCTCTTGGCAGGACGCCGGTGACAAGCTAATCGACGGTCCCCGCCCGGAGGATGGAACCGATTTCACTTCGTACGCCACTGGCGCTTCTCCTGATATCCCTGAGTGCGATTGCCGCGGCGTGGTGGTGGCTGGCCATGCCTATCAATCTGGCGCGCGCACCGATCGACCCCAACGCCAAGCTGCAATGCGTATCCTACGCGCCGTTCCGCGGCGACCAGACGCCGCTGGTGCCGACCCTGCAAATCGGCCCGGAACAGATCACCGAGGACCTGGCGCAACTCGCCAAAATATCCGACTGCGTTCGCACCTATTCGATCGACAACGGCCTCGATCAGGTGCCGGCACTCGCCGCCAAAGCAGGCCTGAAGGTCATTCAGGGGATCTGGCTCGGCAGCAACCGGCTGAAGAACCTCGCGCACATCCAGCCGGCGGTGCGCCTGACCCGGGAATATCCCGGCGTCATTTCATCGGTCGTGGTCGGCAACGAGGTGCTGCTGCGCGGCGAGATGACGGCCGCCGACCTCGCAGCCAACATCCGCTCGGTCAAATCGCAGGTCACCATTCCCGTCACCTATGCCGATGTCTGGGAATTCTGGCTGCGCCACCGGGAAGTCTATGACGCCGTCGACTTCGTCACGATCCACATCCTGCCCTATTGGGAGGATTTCCCGATCCGCGCCAGGCACGCCGCCTCTCATGTCGAATCCATTCGCAAGCGGATGGCCGTGGCGTTTCCGGGCAAGGAAATCCTGATCGGCGAAACCGGTTGGCCGAGTGCCGGACGGATGCGCGAAGGCGCGCTGCCTTCGCGCGCCAATCAAGCCAAGGTGGTGTCGGAAATTCTGGCGCTGGCAAAGCGGGAGAATTTTCGCGTCAATCTGATCGAAGCCTACGATCAGCCGTGGAAACGCCAGCTCGAGGGTACGGTCGGCGGCTATTGGGGCCTGATCGATGCGGCCAAGCGCATGGTGAAATATCCGCCCGGCGAGGCCGTCAGCAACTTTCCGTCCTGGAAGCTGCAGATGGCGGGCGGCATGGGCTTGAGCATCCTGGTGTTCGGCGCGGCCTGGCTGACGCTGCGCCGCCGGCCATGGACGCCGCGACCGGTAGCCTGGGTCGCAGTCGCCATCTCCGCGACAGCGGCCGGCATCCTGCTGGGCGTCGCCGTCGACAAGATGCTCAATGAAAGTTACGGGATCGGCGGCTGGCTCAAATGGGGCGCGCTGCTGGCGGCCGGGATCGCATCGCCCATGCTCTGCGCCAACGCCTTGATGTCCGGACGGGCGCTGCCGACATTCCTCGAACTGCTGGGGCCACGCGATCAGCGGACCCGATCGGCGCTGACCTTCCTGCTGGGAGTGGTGCTGTTGGTGACCACTTTGATCGGCGCCGAGACTGCACTCGGCTTCGTGTTCGATCCGCGTTACAAGGATTTCCCGTTCGCCGCCCTGACCATGGCGGTGCTGCCGTTCTGGACGCTGATGGCGCTCAACCGGCCGCAGGAGGGCACGCGCCCGATCGCCGAGGCGGTATTTGCCGGCGTGTTCGCCGTCTCGACGCTCTACATCGGCTTCAACGAAGGCAAGGACAACTGGCAGTCGCTGTGGACCTGCGCGCTGTTTGTTTTGCTGGCTGTTACGCTGTGGCGGGCGCGGGGCGTGCAAATCCCAAAATAAGCAGGCCGATCGCCAGACCCGACAGGCTGACATTGTAGAGCACGATGCCAAATCCGGCCGATATCAATCCGCCAGTGAGCAGCACGATCGATGGCCGCAGCAGATTAAGCGTCGCGATAACGAGCGCGGCGATACCGAACACCGAATTGCGAAACAGCGACGTCGCCAGGATCCGGGTCTTGCACAGCATCGTCTGCAGGCCGGCATCGCAGGCGAGCGCCACGCTCGACAACTCGATCGCGAGATAGCGCAGGTAAAGCGCGTAGCCGACGGTAACGAAGCCGACGACAAGCAGCCATTGCACTTGGTAGGGCGTCAGCCGGAACGGGGATTTTTTCATCTTTCGAATATGCTTGGTAATTCGCGGCGGGACAACCCGGCGCTGGCGGCAAGCCGGACAGATCGGTGAAAGCGCATGAGGATTCCACGATAGCGTGCTGTAATTACAGATCTATCAGTCGCGCCTGAATAGCGAGGAAAATGGGCGGGAGTCCGGCTTCTTGGCCGGCTCCTCGACCGCGGGCGGCTTTGGCTTGGCGCTGTTGCGCTTGCGAGCCGGCGCCGGCTTGGCGGCGACGGGTGGCTCGGCCTGCAGGGAGAGGCGCTGGCCTTCGAATACGGAGGTCTCGCAGGTTCGCTGGTTTTCGATCAGCGTGGCGCAGATTTTCGCGGCCGCTGCTGCATCATGCAGCGGTCCGGCCACCAGCCGCAGCTGCAAACCGAGCCCACCCGCGCCTTCCTTCACCACGATGATCGGCCGCAATTCCGCAAGCGGCGCGTTCGATTTCGATTTCAAAAGCCCACGCCACAACGCGCGCAGGCCGCCGACTGAATTGGCGCCGCCGACATCGACGCCGAATTCGGTTCGCTGCAGTTTGGGAGCGATTGCGTCGGCCTCTGCCTCGATACCCACGGCGGCAACGATTTCCGGTATCGGTCCGGCCGTGACGGTCTTCGCTGGCGGCTCCGGCTCGATCAGCTTGCCGGCCGCCGCATCCGGTGGCGCCATGATTGATCGCTCCGCCATCAGCGGCTTGGCCGGGCTCGCCGCCGGCGGATGTTGCGGTCCCGGTTCGACCGATGCGACCGTGGCCGGAGCCGGCTCGGGCGCCACACTGGCTTTGGTTGGCTTCTCGGCGACCGCCGCGGCGGTTGTCGCCACGGGAGCGATAACCGGCGGCGGACTTGGCAGCAACGCTGCGGTCTCGCCCGCCGGCCAGGTGGGAACCGGTGGGAACGCCGGGGCGGCGGCTTGCCGGGCGATGGCGCCGGTCGCGGTATCCAGCCCCTGTTCCAGCACGGTGACGCGGGAATACAGCCGGTCGCGGTCGCTGTTGAGCGTTTCGATCGCCAATGCCAGCCGCCTGGCCTCGCTCTGGGTGTCCCTGGCGACCGATTGAATCTGCTCCGCCTGGTGGGTCAGGTCGGCCGCCGCGATCTGGTCGCGCCGCCATCCGACCGACGTCTGGTTGGCGAGCACCGCCAGAACGACGGCGCCGACGGTGGCGACGCCCCACGATCCGAGCCGCCATAGCGCGCGGCGGTCGAATTCATCCTCCTCCGCCAAAAAGCCGGTCAGCACGCCGCCGGTGTTCTCGGTTTCGAAACCGCCACCCAGATGGTCAGCTTTCTTGGCCATACGAGTTGTCGGCCCTCCCGAGGCCTGCCCGAATCACAACGCAAACATTAACAGGAAATGAGTCGCCACCTTGAATCGGGACCGTTCGGCGTGCCGAATCGGATTTCCATGCCGAGCGAAAACCCTCTAAGAGGGCGACGGCGCCGGATCGGCTGCCAGGCCGCAGCCAGCCGCCAAGCCGCAGCCTAGAGACGCGTCACGACAGCGACAACACAGGGATAAGAATGTACGCTCGATCCAGCCTCACCATCGTGCTCGCCGCCGGTGAGGGCACCCGCATGCAATCGTCGCTCGCGAAGGTGCTGCATCCCGTCGCCGGCCAGTCGCTGCTGGCGCATGTGCTGGGCGCCGCGCCGAAGGGCGCCGACGCCCGGCTTGCCGTGGTGATCGGACCCGACCACAAGGCGGTCGCCGACGAGGTCAAACGCATCCGCCCCGACGCCGCCAGCTTCGTTCAGCGCGAGCGGCTCGGCACCGCGCATGCGGTGCTGGCGGCCCGCGACGCCATCGTCGGCGGCGCCGACGATCTGCTGGTGGTGTTCGGCGATACGCCGCTGATTTCGGCCGAAACATTTTCGCGGCTGCGCGCGCCGCTGCGGTCAGGCGCGGCCCTCGCGGTACTCGGCTTCCGCGCCGCCGATCCCACCGGCTATGGAAGGCTGCTGGTCGAGGACGGCCGGCTGGTCGATATCCGCGAGCACGCCGACGCCACCCCGGAGCAACGCGCGATGACGCTCTGCAACGCCGGCGTGATGGCGTTCGATGGCCGCAAGGCGCTGCAGATCATCGACGCCATCGGCAATGCCAACGGCAAGGGCGAATACTACCTGACCGATGCCGTCGCGGTGGTTCGGGAACTGGGATTGGAGGCCGTCGTGATCGAAACCAGCGAGGACGAAGTGCGGGGCATCAACACCAAGGCCCAACTCGCCGAGGCCGAGCAGGTCATACAGGCCAGGTTGCGCAAGGCGGCGCTGGAGGCCGGCGTGACGTTGATTGCGCCCGAGACGGTCTATCTCGCCGCCGACACGACATTCGGTAAGGACGTGACGATCGAGCCTTTCGTGGTGATCGGTCCCGGCGTCTCCATCGCCGACGGCGCGGTGATCCATTCGTTCTCCCACATCGTGCAGGCCTCGATCGGCAGCAAGGCCTCGGTCGGCCCCTATGCGCGGTTGCGGCCGGGGACTTCGCTGGGCGACGGCGTGCGGATCGGCAATTTCGTCGAGGTCAAGGCGGCGACTCTCGAAGCCGGCGTCAAGGTCAATCACCTCTCTTACATCGGCGACGCCCATGTCGGCGCCAATTCCAACATCGGCGCCGGCACCATCACCTGCAATTACGACGGCTTCTCCAAGCACAAAACCACGATCGGCGAGGGCGCCTTCGTCGGCACCAATTCCTCGCTGGTGGCGCCGGTGAAAATCGGTAACGGCGCCTATATCGGCTCGGGCTCGGTCATCACCAAGGACGTGCCCGACGACGCGCTCGCCGTCGAGCGCAGCCCGCAAACCAACCGCGAGGGCGGCGCGAAGCGCTACCGCGAGCTGAAGACCAAGGCGAAGACGCCGAAGGATGGCTAATGACTGTCGTTATTAAGCTTTCCGCTTAACGCTGTCTCAATCGGCAATAATTATTGAGTATCTGAACCGGCGCGATTCTCGTTAAGAGATGCGGGCGCGTTTTCGTTGAATTTGGGGATATTGAACCGCATGTGCGGCATTGTCGGCATTTTGGGGCGGACGCCGGTGGCGGAGCAGCTGGTGGATTCGCTCAAGCGGCTCGAATATCGCGGTTACGATTCCGCAGGCGTCGCCACGCTGGAAGGCGATCATCTCGAGCGGCGCCGCGCCGAAGGCAAACTGAAAAATCTCGAGTTGCGATTGCAGGCGGAGCCGCTGGCCGGTCATGCCGGCATCGGGCACACCCGCTGGGCCACCCACGGCAAGCCGACCGAGAACAACGCCCATCCGCATGCCACCGACAATGTCGCCGTGGTTCACAACGGCATCATCGAGAATTTCCGCGAGTTGCGGCAGATGCTGGAGAAGCAGGGCGCGACATTCTCCAGCGAGACCGACACCGAAACCGTGGCCCATCTGGTCAATTCCTACATCCTCAAGGGCGCCTCGCCGCAGGAGGCGGTGAAGGCCTCGCTGCCGCAGCTGCGCGGCGCATTCGCGCTGGCCTTCCTGTTCCGCGGTCACGACGATCTGATGATCGGCGCCCGCAAGGGCTCGCCGCTGGCGATCGGCCATGGCGATGGCGAGATGTATCTCGGCTCGGACGCAATCGCGCTGGCGCCCTTTACCGACACCATTAGCTATCTCGAGGACGGCGACTGGGTGGTGCTGACCCGTGAAGTCGGCGTGATCTACGACGAGAACAACACCGTGGTGAATCGCGAAGTGCTGAAATCCGGCGCCTCGTCGTTCCTGGTCGACAAGGCCAATTACCGCCACTTCATGGCCAAGGAAATCCACGAGCAGCCGGAAGTGATCGGCCACACGCTGGCGCGCTACGTCGACATGGCGACCGAGCGCGTCTCGCTGCCGGTCAAGCTGCCGTTCGACTTCAGGGATATCCAGCGCATTTCAATCGTCGCCTGCGGCACCGCGAGCTACGCGGGCTTCATCGCCAAATACTGGTTCGAGCGGCTCGCCCGCGTGCCCGTCGAACTCGATGTCGCCTCCGAATTCCGCTACCGCGAGGCGCCGCTGCGCAAGGGCGATCTGGCCATCTTCATTTCGCAGTCCGGCGAAACCGCCGACACGCTGGCGGCGCTGCGCTATGCGAAAGAGCAGGGCGTGCACACCCTCTCCGTGGTGAACGTGCCGAGTTCGACCATCGCGCGGGAAAGCGAGACCGTGCTGCCGACGCTGGCCGGGCCGGAAATCGGGGTCGCCTCCACCAAGGCGTTTACCTGCCAGCTGATGGTGCTGGCCGCGATCGCGGTGGCCGCCGGCAAGGCGCGCGGCGAATTGTCCGATACCGATGAAACCAGGCTGGTGCACGGCCTGATCGAAATTCCGCGGCTGATGGCGGCGGCGCTGGCGACCGAGCCGCAGATCGAAAAACTCGCGCGCGAGATCGCCAAGCACAAGGATGTGCTCTATCTCGGCCGCGGCACCAGCTATCCGCTGGCGCTGGAAGGCGCCCTGAAGCTGAAGGAAATTTCCTACATCCACGCCGAGGGCTACGCAGCCGGCGAACTCAAGCACGGCCCGATCGCGCTGATCGACGAGAACATGCCGATCGTGGTGATCGCGCCCCACGACCGGGTGTTCGAAAAAACCGTCTCCAACATGCAGGAAGTCGCCGCCCGCGGCGGCAATATCATTCTGATGACCGACGCCAGGGGGGCTGCGGAAGCGACCATCGAGTCGCTGGTGACGATCGTGCTGCCGGATATGGCCGCCACCTTCACGCCGATGGTCTATGCCGTACCCGTGCAGTTGCTGGCCTATCATACCGCCGTGGTCATGGGCACCGACGTCGACCAGCCGCGAAATCTGGCGAAATCGGTCACGGTGGAATAAGTGTCACATATCAGGCGGTGGCCGGGGCCTTCCAAAGTCTGCTAGGATGGCTTAGCTGGCAGAGTACAGTAGCCGCTGCGACGAACCTGGAACCCGTATGAATCCCGACGATTTGCCGCCGTCCGTGCCCCCGGCCGAAGTCCCGCCAGAGGTCCACAGCGGGTTAGTGGCCCGATTCCGGAACTACTTCCTGACCGGCCTGATCGTCGCCGGTCCGATCGCCATCACCTTCTATCTGACCTGGTGGTTTGTGACCTGGGTCGACGGCCTCGTCCGGCCGCTGATTCCGCTGGCCTATCTGCCGGAGACCTACCTGCCGTTCGGCCTGCCGGGCGCCGGGCTGATCGTCGCGGTATTCGCGCTGACGCTGCTGGGCTTCCTCGCCGCCAACCTGATCGGGCGGACCCTGGTCGATCTCGGCGAGCGGCTGCTCGGCCGCATGCCGGTGGTGCGCGCGATCTATCGCGGCCTGAAGCAGGTGTTCGAGACCCTGTTCTC
>JAUXWH010000263.1 GCA_030681365.1 Bradyrhizobium sp. | reverse complement strand
TAAGATTTTTTTAATAAATAATAATATGTATAAAAAAAATAAATAAAAAAATGATTAGATATAAAATAAAAAATAAAATTTTAAAGTAAAAATAAGTATAAAATAAAAATTTTAAATATACAATATTTTAAAGATATAAAGATTAAAATAAGGTTATGGTGAAAAAATAGATTTAATTTAATTTTTTTAAATTTGATTTTAAAAACATACAAAATATTTTTGGTATTTCTTTGCTGCTATTTATTTTGAATAATTAATAAATAATCAATCTTATCCAAATTTTAATTCTTTAAATTTTTATATTTAATTTTAGTACGTAATTAACAGAAGATATAAATAATACAAAGACATTAATTAATTGATTAATTGAAAGAGACTAATAATAAATTAAAATAGATAATATAAAAAGATTAATTCTTTTCAATTTTATTGGACTCCCAAATAATCAAATATATTTAATTTCATTTTATTTAAATCAATTTATTTTAATTTAATTTAAAAAACATACAAAAAAAAACAAATAATTATTTTTGTATTTCTTTTGCTGCTGCTGCTATTTATTTTCAAAATAATAAATAACCAATCTTATCATAATTTTAATTCTTTAATTTTTTATATTTAATTTTAGGGAGTAATTAACAGAAGATATAAATAATACAAAGACATTAATTAATTGATTAATTGAAAGAGACTAATAATAAATTAAAATACATAATATAAAAAAAAGATTAATTATTTTTAAATTTGATTGGAGTTCCAAATAATCAAATATATTTAATTTCATTTTAATAATTCTCTATTTAATTTAATTAAATTTTAAAAACATACAATATTATTTTTGTATTTCTTTGCTGCTATTTATTTTGAATAATTAATATAGTCCGTTCACCATAATAAATTTACAGTCAGATTTAATAAAGATTAAAATATTAATAAAAAAGATATAAAAAATTTACAAATGTTTCTATTTTTAAAAAAATATTTTATCTTTATAATTCATCTATAAAATATTAATATTAACAATAGCTTTTTTTAAATTTTAATTTCCATTTTTATTTAAATTATTAGAATTTAAATAAAAATATTTAGTTGAATCTAATAAATATTAATTTAAAATATCTTTAAATACATTATATTAGCTTGATACCATTTTCTTTTAATCAAAATATATACAAAAAAATTTAATTAAAG
>JAUXWH010000067.1 GCA_030681365.1 Bradyrhizobium sp. | reverse complement strand
GATGCGCCGCGAGCACAATCTGACGCCGGACCAGATCAAGCGGGTCGAGATCGGGCTGCATCGCAACGGCATCACGCTGACCGGCGACGCCGCCACCAAGCGGCATCCGACCTCGATCGTCGGCGGCCAGTTCTCGATGTTCTTCACCGGTGCGGTGGCGCTCGACCAGGGCCGGTTCGGCTGGGACGATTACGACAAGCTCGGCAATGCCGCCGTCGATGCGCTGGCCGACAAGTTCGACGTGATGCAGGACGACCGCCTCGAAGTCGGCCGCAGCCACCCGTTCGGCGCTCGCGTCTCGATCACCACCGAGGATGGCGGCGTGCACGAGCGGCTCTATGCCGATCCCTCCGGCGAACCGAATTCATTCCCGGACGCACAGGCGATGCAGCAGAAATTCCTGACGCTGGCCCGCCCGGTGCTGAACGGCCGCGCCGACCAGTTCGCCGACGCGATCCTGTCGCTGGAAAAATTCGATCGGGTGGCGAAGGCCACGCAGCTCGGAAGGCAATAGCCTGGTTCACCACGTGGCGCGAAACCCTCCGGTTCCCTTGTAGCTGCGGTTATCCGAACTGTCGTTGAGGCTCGCATTGTAGGAGACCTCGCCGAAGACGGCGTAGCGCCCGTTGGCCCAGCTGTAGCTGCCGCCACCGCCGATGCTGCCCCACAGCCGATCGTTCGCGCTGGCGATGCTGGTGCCGGCGACATCGACGTTGGTGCCGTCGAGGAACTCGTAGCGCAGGTTAGCGATGCCATAAATGTCGGAGCGCACGATCTGGCCCGCGTCATTCCAGGTCTTCTGATGGTTGAGCGAAAGCCCCGCGCGTCCGAGCAGGCTGTCGGCATTGTGCAGCGACACCAGCGCGCCGAAGCGATCGGTAAAATTCTCGAAATCGACCTTGGAATACGCAAGCTGCGCCTGCGGCGTCAGCGACCAGCCATTGCCGACCGCAAAGCGCTTGCCGATCTCCGCGCTGAAGGCATAGCCAAAGCCTGCATTGCCGTGGATCATGCTGCCGGCCAATGCCGACGACAGATCGCTGCGATAAAACATCGTCTGCACCTGGCCGTCGACATAGAGGCCGTTGTCGCCATACCAGGTCAGCGTGCCGCCGACGCCGGAACCTTCGGCCCGGATGCGGCCATTGCCATAGAACGAGGCGACATTGGCGGTCGTCAGGCCATACTGCGCGGTGAGGCCTATGATCAGCCGGCCACGTTCGTTCTCCAGCGCAAGGCCATCAAGGCCGGCCTGCAGCTTCATCTGATCGGACTTGGTGGTCGAGCCTGTGATGTTGGAGGGCTGCAGGTCATTGTGCCCGCCTTCGATGCGGCCCCAGAACGCCGATGGCGCGGATGATGTGTTGGTTTGCGAGGGCATCCCACCGGCGCGCGCCATGGCATCGCTGCCGCCCCGGTAACGATTGCCGACGCGCTGCTGCAGGGTCGGCAGCTCGTTCATGCCGAGCAGCGTCTGCCCGTAGTTCTCATACAGCGGCACACCCGCCTGATAGAGCGGACCGGCGGGTGCGGAGACCGGCGGATTGATCAGGCTTGACCGCAGATACCAGTCGCCGTCGCCGGGCGTCGAAACGCCATTCTGCTGCAGCGTATAGGCGTAGGCGCCGCCCACGACGGCCTGCTGACCCTGGAGCACGTAATTGCCCTGCAGGGCGAACGTGCCGTTCGATGCGCCGGCGACATCAATCACCTTGATACCTTCGACGGTCTGGGCGCCGGCGCCACCAACATTGGTGACGCGCAAGGTCGAACTGCCCGACGTGTCACCTTGCACAACGAGGCGGTCTGTCGCCGAGGCGTCGTCGCCGAGCACGGTGTTCAGGTTCACGACGCCGCCGCTGCCAACGTAATTGCCGGTAATCGTCAGCACCGTGCCGGGCGCGCCGCCGAGACTGACCGTGCCGGCATTGTCGAGCGAGGCCAGCGTCTGGTCGAAGTCGTTGAGATCGAGCGTACCACCGGCCAGCACCGAATAGGCCGACGCGGCGCTGAACGCTCCCGCCGCACCGGCCCGTAGCGTGCCGCCGTTCACGGTCGTCGCGCCGGTGTAATTATTGGCGCCCGACAGCGTCTGCATGCCGCCGACGACGGTCAGTCCACCGGTGCCACCGATGATGCCCGAGAAAGTATCGTTTGCATTGGTGATCGTGAGGTCCTTGGTCCCCAGCGTGAGGGTGCCGCTGCCGGCGAGGCTCTGAATGTTCGAGCCGGCCGCGGTAACACCCGAGATATCGAAGGTTCCGTCGGCGATGACTCTGCCGGAATCGGCAATGGCACCCGCTCCCTGAAGGGAGAGGGTGCTGCCGGCCTGTATCGACGTCTCGCCCGAATAGGAACTGTTCGACAGCAGGTTGAAAACGCCGCCGCCGGTTACGGTCAAGCCGCCGGTGCCGGTGAAGGCGGACGCCGCGTCGGTCCCCACGATGAAGCCGGAAGTATCGATCGTCAGCCCGCCGGCGAGAAGGTTGAGCTCGGTGCCGGAAAATCCGTTGATGAAGGTCGCGTTGCTGGCGGTCGCTTTGAGGATTCCGTTGTCGAAATTGACCTGCGCGGCGCCAGCACCCTTTCGCAGGAAGCTGGTCACCAGCGTCCCGCCGCCGCTGACGTTGAGCGTGCCTGAGCCGGCGGCGAAGTTCCCTGCCGTCAGGCCGTTTTGGGCGGTAACCCGCGCGCCATTCTCAATATTGAGTGTGCCTGTCCCGCTGTTGCCCACTCTCAATAGGGCACCGGATACAATCCACTGCGATCCGGCTCCGGTCACAGTGACGGTGCCGGCGCTTCCTCCAGTCGACCCGATCGCAAAAAAAGTCCCGGTGCTGGTGAGCGTGCTGCCGTTCTGAATCGTCAGATTGGCCGAGGGCTCATCTAGACCGACGATCATGTTACGTGTCGCGCCGGTTGCCGGACCATTGACGCCCAGGACTGTTGGATTTGGGGACGATGGATCGATGGTAGCAGCACTGACGCTGGTTGGCGCCGCTCCACCGCTCCAGTTCGAGCCTACGGTCCAGTCGGAGCTTGTGGCTCCCGTCCACGTTTGGGCCGAGGCCGAACCGGCAGACATCGCGGTCAACGCCGCCGCCGACGCGCTCGCCAGCAGCAGGCGAAGCAATTCAGTCCGTTTGCGCGCTGGGGATGGCCGAGGCCGGTTCGGACTCATGTGCCGCATGTCATCCAGCTGTCGCCGGATCATCTCAACTCCGATGCATTCGCGCATGGGGCATTCCAGTTTCGATCGAGTCCACACCGTCGAGGGTGAGGATATTTGTTATGGCCCAGGCGGCAGCCATATCCAACTGTAGGTGAGGCATTGCATGCAGACAACCGCAATTGCGATTCAATCAAGAAAACACCCGCGGTGTGTGACACGCGCAACAACAGCGTGCGATTCGCATAAGAAAAAGGCACTTAACGAAATATTTCGAAATCAGATCTGGTTTTCGCGGAACCTGATGTCGCCGATTGGCAGACTCATTCGGAAGGTGCCGCAATTTCCGCTTGAGTCTGGAATGCCATCAAAGACGTTCTGCCGGTCACTCAGAACTTATGGGTTCACGCCCTGGTTTCCGCCCGCCAACTTCGCCTTGCTGCCGGTCGTCGCGACCACGTCCCTGACCAGTTCAAACACGCCATCGGCCTCCGGCGGCCAGTTCGGCGAGCGGCCGAGCCGAACGATCACCAGCCGTTCGGAGGGAATGATGATCACATATTGTCCGATCGTTCCCTTGGCGAAGAAGGCATCGCGGGGCCAGCCGCGCTCAACCCGGTAGCGCGCGCCAAAGCTGTCGCCCTGATTGGTCCAGAAGCCGGCGCCCATGCCGACCCAGGCATTCGGCGTTGGCGAAGCCGAATATTTCACCCAGCCCTCCGGCAGGATCCGCTCTGTACCGGCGACGCCGTCATTGAGATAGAGCAGGCCGAACCGCGCCCAGTCGCGCGCGGGCATCAGCATCTGGCTCGATCCTTCCGGCGTGCCCGCGGCGTCGAATTCGAGCTTCACATGGCGCATGCCGAGCGGATCGAAGAGTTCCTGCCGCGCCAGCCGCAGCACGTCGGTTGCGCGACCGCCCGCCGCCTCGCGGATCAGGTGCGAGAGAATGACGGTGTTGCCGTCATGATAATTCCAGGCGCTGCCGGGTGGCGTCTCGAGCGCAATGCCCTCGGCATAGGCTGCCATGTCGGCTTCCATGAACTTCATGCGATTGACCGGCTCCAGCACAGAGGCGAGCGAGGCCGAGAGCGAGCTGCCGAGCGCCAGGCCCGCGGTATGCCGCAGGAGATGATCGACCGTGATCGCTCGCCTGGGATCGCCGAGGCCTTGCCACGCCGCGACCGGCGCCGGTGCCTTAAGCTTCAGCTTGCCCTTGCGCACGAGAATGCCCGTCAGCGCCGACATCACCGATTTGGTCGCGGAGAAGCCGAGGATCGGCGTCTCGACGCCATAGCCATCCGCATAGCGTTCGGCAACGACACGTCCATCGCTCACCACCACAATCGCCTTGGTGCGGCGGAATGGCGGCTGCGCGGGCTCGGCGAAGGCGCGGTCGAGGGCCGCGGCGAGTTGCGGGCTCTGCGGCGCGACCACGGAATTTCCGGCGATCTCCGGCAGGTGTGGCTGCGACGGTATGCCTTCCGTCGCGGGCAGCGGGATATCCGCGACCGCGCCGCCGTGATCGAGATGGCAGCCAACACCTTCCCGATAGACGGCGCGGCTGCGGCCGACGCCCAACAGCGTCACCGTTACATCCCTGCGCGTGCGATCGACGTCGTAATTCAGGGCCCAGCCGAACAGGCCGGTTCCGGGCATCGCAGCGGCGGTCTCGGCGAATATTGTGGCGGGATCAGCCCCGGTGACGAACGTCTCCGAGCAAATCACATTGGCGACGAAACCTGTCGCGACCTTGAAAATGTCGCGGGCCCGCACGGCCGTCAGAGCCAAGGCACTGAGGGCGATGGTCGCAACAAGGATGAGGATGAGACGTCGATTGGTCACTTCTGCCTCCGGCATGACGCGTGAGCGCGTGCCGACCATCAGCCCCAACCGGGCGGCGGCGGCTCGCCGAATCTGGAAATCACGCTGGCCGAAATTGAACGGACCTCGCCGATTCCGAAAAAACGCAGGAGTTACAATGTCCTGCGAATCAGGCGCTGATCTCGTTGAGCCTGCGATATTCTGATGGCGTGACGCCTGTGGTGGCCTTGAAGGCGCGATTGAACGGCCCGAGCGACTGGAAACCTGCGTCCATCGCGATGGTAATCACGGGCACCTCGGCCTGCGCGGGGTCCGCCAATGCGGCCTTCGCCTCCTCGATCCGGTGATTGTTGAGGAAGACGTTAAAATTGCGGTAGCCGAGCTGACGGTTGATCAGCCGCCGCAATCTGTATTCGGGCACGGCGAGCCTGGTCGCCAGCATCCCGATGGTGATGCCGTCATGACGATAGATGCGCTCGTCGGCCATCAACCGCATCAGCGCATCAATCAGCCTCCGATCGGCGATATCAGGCTCGCTGGCAGGCGCGGCCGCGGCGCGTGGCGTATCGGCAGCAGGAAATATCGTCTCGCCCTTGATGCGCATCAGTGAACCGGCCAGCGCGATCACGACGGCGGCGAGAATGGCGTTGTGCGCGGTACCGACAGCGCCAGGCGCGCCGTTGCCGGACACAAACAGCTGCAATCCCGCATTGACAGCGGCATAGACCGCGGTCGCGACTACGACGAATACCCGCAGGCGTCGGCGGTCCTCGACCAGATCGGTCGACCAGGAGGCAATGGTCTGACCGACCGCGAGCCCGATGAAAGCCAGCGAAATCGCGGTCATGGCGATGGCGAGAATTCGTGGGTTCAACAGCTGCGCAGGCGCCAGCACGAGACAATTGACGAGGCTTAAGCTCGCAACCGCGGCCCATGGCACGACATGCCAACGGCGCAACTGAAACGCGTCGTCGAACAGTGCCCGCGCGAACAGCCAGAACACCACGGCATTGGCGGTGGAAACCGCGATCAGAGCCGCGTGCCACGGTGTCACCGGCGCAGCGAAGCCGGTCGTCGCCGTCATCGCATGGGCCGCGGAGCCCAGCGCAAAAGCCGCCGCCAGCCGGCCGGCGGCGACGGCCCTGAAATCGCGCAACAGCAGTGCCGCCAGCACGACCAGCAACGTTGTTGTCCCCGCAACCAGCGCCAGATCGATCTGCGACAGCATGAGCTCACGATTTCCCGATGGTGATGACAGGGCCGAATCTAACGCCAACCGTCACCGGGTTCAATTCGCAGCAGCCGGCGCGCCGTTTTATCGCGCGGCTTCTATCGAGGCTTTTCATCGCGAGGCCATCCATCGGTCGCGCGACGTCACCCAGACATCCGCGACATGGCCAAACAGTTCGAGCTCGCGGTGCTTTTCGGCTCCGAGCCGCCGCGCCACGCCTTGCGATGCGGCGTTTTCTCGGTCGATGCAATGGATGACCCGCTCGATATCGAACGTGGCGAAGGCCCAGTCGATCGACGCGCGCGCCGCCTCGACGGCGTAACCCTTGCCCTGGGCTTCCCTGGCAATGCCCCAGCCGATCTCGAAATCCGGCCAGGCCGGCGGAAACCATGGCCCGACCCGTCCGATGAATTTTCCGCTTTCCTTTTCCTCGACCGCGAACATGCCGGCGCCGTGCAGCGACCAGTGCCCGGCCATGACGACGGTGTGGCGCCAGCCGGTCATCTCGTCGATCACGGGATTGCCGTCAACCGTGATGAACCGCGCGGTCAGGGGATCGGCCAGCATCGCGGTGTAGGGCGCGATATCGGCGCTGCGCCATTGCCGCAGTCTCAGACGTTCGGTTTCGAGCACGGGGCCGTTCGGCTGCGCAAGTGTGACGCCTGGCTTGAGGGGAGCAATCATCGCCGCTTCCATTTTTATGGAAGATTATCCGCGACGGCCGCTCAGACGGCAAGCGCGGCGCGGATCATCTGGGCAAGATCCGACTTGCGATAGGGCTTGGCGAGCAGCAGCACGCCGGCGTCGAGATGGCCGTGGTGAATGATGGCCTCGTTCGAATAGCCTGACGTAAACAGGACCTTCAGCGAGGCTCTTTGCTGCAATGCCGCGTCCGCCAGCTGGCGGCCATTCATCGAACCCGGCATGATCATATCGGTGAACAGCAGATCGATTTTCTCGGAGCCGTCGATAACGGCCATGGCTTCCTTGGCATTGATCGCCGCCAGCGTGGCATAGCCCAGGCTTTGAATCTGTCCGATCACGAAGGTTCGCACCAGGTTGTCGTCCTCGACGACCAGGATCGTCTCGTCGCCGCCGATCAGGCCCGGCCCGGCGGCCTGCTCGACCGCCACGGCGACGCCCGTCGCTTGAGGCAGGTAGATTCTCACCGTCGTGCCGTGGCCTTCCTCGCTGTAGATCTTGATGTGTCCATTGGACTGCTTGACGAAGCCGTAGACCATGCTGAGGCCGAGGCCCGATCCCTTGTCGACGTCCTTGGTGGTGAAGAAGGGCTCGAACACATTGTTGAGAATACCGGCGGGAATGCCGTGTCCGGAATCGGTCACCGCGACCAGCACGTAATTTCCCGCAGCGACGTCGCTGTTCGCGCCGGCGTATTCCTCGTCGAGGACGACGTTGCAGGTCTCGATGGTGAGCATGCCCCCGTCCGGCATGGCGTCGCGGGCATTGAGCGCCAGATTGAGAACCGCATTGGTGAGCTGGCTGGGGTCGATCAGCGCGCGCGACGTATCGCCGGCGAGCATCATGTGGACCTCGATCTGCTCGCCGAGCGTCGGTCGCAGCAGATTGGCGGCCTGAATCACCAGTGCGTTGACGTCGACCTCGCGCGGCTGCAGCGGCTGCTTGCGGGCGAATGCCAGCAGGCGCTGGGTCAGATCGGCGCCGCGCGCCGCGGCGTCGTCGATCATCTTGGTGATCGCCAGAAGCTCGGGACGGTCGGCGAAGGCCTCGGAGAGAATTTCGATGGTTCCGGTAATCACCGTGAGAATATTGTTGAGGTCGTGCGCGACGCCGCCGGTCAATTGACCGACCGCTTCCATCTTCTGGGCCTGGTGCAGTTGCAGGTCCGCGACGTTCTTCTCGTGCAGCAGCCGGTCCTTTTCCTCGACGAGGGCTTTCATCTGGTCGACGGTGACCTGCAGGGCGATGCCCCGGGCGACGGTCGAGACCGCCTCGGCCAGCACGTTGGCGAACCCCGTCAGAAAATTGATGTCGTACTGGTCGTAGTCGTGCTGCCTGTCGTTATCGACCTCGAGGATTCCGTACGGCTGATCGTCGATGCCCTTGATGATGACGTCGATGATCGAGACGATGCCGTGCGCGGCGTAAAACGGCGGCGGATTGAAACCGCTGACCTGCTGCAGGTCGTCGATGATCGATGGCAGGCCGGTGGTGAAGGCGCGCCCCTGCGGCGAGCTCATGTCGGCGCGCGACACCACGTTGCCAACCACGCCATCCTGCCAGCCATAACCGGCAACGATAAGGAGGTCGTTCGCTTCGGCGCGGTAGCGGCAGACCTTGCAGAAGGGAGCACCGAGGCCTTCGGCACAGACCCGGACGGCTTCGGTGAGGATCTTATCCAGATCCCGCTCCCGGAGCGCAAAGCTGCCGAATCTGGCAATCGCCGCCTGCTGGCGAAGCAGTTTCTGGACTTGGGCGGCTGCGTCGGTCATGGGGCTTGATGCGTTGTCGCGGATAGCCGGAATCAGCATGAGCCGGTCGGCAGTCGACTCATATCCGTAGATTCACGGGATTTGATCTATCGCGCTGGTAACATGCCCAGCTGCCATGCGGCTCACAAAATCTGAGCCGTTTTGATCAGAATCTGAACCTTTTTGATCATGGCCCGGACCCCCGCACCTCCACCGAGGCGTTGCCTGGGAGGTGGCGGCCGGGGATGGCGGCTTGTCACTGCGGCGATGGCGCAGGATAATGGCCAAAACCTTCATTGGAGCCTTCATGAGCTGGCATCCCTCCGACGATCCCGTCCTCGGCGATCCCCTCTCCTGCGATGCGCTCGAACTCGTTATCGTGCCGCGCACCCGCGACCTCGGCGACGGATTCGAAGTGCGCCGCGCGCTTCCGCACGGCAAGCGGCAGATGGTCGGCCCCTTCATCTTCTTCGATCATTTCGGCCCGGTGCAGTTCATGTCCGGCAAGGGCATGGACGTCCGCCCGCATCCGCATATCGGGCTCGCCACCGTCACCTATCTGTTCGACGGCAGCATCATGCACCGCGACAGCGAGGGCAATGTCCGGGAAATCCAGCCCGGCGCCATGAACCTGATGACGGCCGGCCGCGGCATCGCGCATTCCGAACGGACGCCGGACGTGCAGCGGGCGAGCGGTCAGAGGATGCTGGGCCTGCAGAGCTGGATCGCGTTGCCTGTCGGCTCGGAGGAAATCGCGCCGTCGTTTCAGCATTACGCCGCCGCCGACCTGCCGACCGTTCAGGATCGCGGCTTCACCGCGCGCGTGATCGCGGGCAGCGCGTTCGGCGTGACGTCACCTGTCGCGATGGTATCGCCCTGGTTCTACACCGAGGTGACCGCGCAGGCCGGCATCCGCGTGCCGCTCGATCCCGACCATGAGGAGCGCGCGATCTACGTGGTCGACGGCGAGATCGAAATCGCGGGCGACCGCTACGAGGGGCCACGGCTGCTGATCTTCCGGCCGGGCGACCGCATCACGGTCAGTACGACAAAGCCGACGCGGATGATGTTCCTCGGCGGCGACGCGCTGGAAGGGCCGCGCCATCTCTGGTGGAATTTCGTCTCTTCCAGCAAGGAGAGGATCGAACAGGCCAAGCGGGACTGGAAAACCGGCCGTTTTGCCCATGTTCCCGACGAGCATGAGTTCATTCCGCTGCCGGAGTGAGCTATCCCCTTCGTCGTCGTTTCTCGCGCTTGCGCGAGCCCGTTTGCCTTTGAAAGTGTCCTCGATGACCCCCATGCTCGCCAGCGACCTGCCCCTTCCCCGGATCGGCCGCGGCAAGGTCCGCGATATCTACGCCGTCGGCGACGACCGCGTGCTGCTGCTGACCACCGACCGCATCAGCGCGTTCGACGTCGTGATGGCCGAGACCATCCCGATGAAGGGCGCGGTACTCACGCAAATCAGCGCGTGGTGGTTCGAACTGCTCGAGGGCGTGGTGCATCACCACATGATCAGCGCCGATGCCGATGAAATCATCCGGCAAGTGCCGGCGCTGCAGGGCCACCGCTCCTCGCTCGCCGGGCGGGCGATGCTGTGCAAACGCACCACGGTATTCCCGATCGAATGCGTGGTCCGCGGCTACATCTCCGGTTCCGCCTGGAAGGAATACGCGCAACAGGGCACGCTGGCCGGCGAGAAACTCCCCTCCGGCCTGCTGGAGAGCGCCAAACTGGAGCCCGCGATCTTCAGTCCGGCCACCAAGGCCGACACCGGTCACGACGAGAACATTACGATTGGCCGCATGCGCGAGGTTCTGGGTGACGAAGTCGCCTACGAGCTGGAGAGCATGAGCCGTGCCGTCTATACGCTCGGCGAAAAAGTCGCCCGCGAGCAGGGCATCATCATCGCCGATACCAAGTTCGAATTCGGCCGGGACGGAGACGGCCGCATCATCCTGATCGACGAGGTGATGACCCCCGACAGTTCGCGGTTCTGGGCGGCGGATGCCTACAAGCCCGGTCAGCCGCAGCCGAGTTTCGACAAGCAGCCGCTGCGCGATTATCTCGATGCCGAGCGCCGCGCCGGCCGCTGGAACGGCGACGCCCCTCCCCCGCCGCTGCCGGCCAGCGTGGTTGACGCCACCAGCCGGCGCTATCTCGAGGCCTATCGCCGCGTGACCGGAAGCGAACTCGAGATCAAATAGGTGCGGGCGGCGAACGGGAGGCGGGCATGACTTTGACTGTGCGCGAAATGACCGCCGCCGAGACCGACCTCATCGTCGAATATTTCCTGCATTCGACCCCGGAACATCTGGAAATGCTGGGCGTCGACCCCACGCGGTTTCCACCCGTAGCTAGCTGGCGCGAGCGGCTGCGCCGTGAATGCGCGCTGCCGGTCGAGCACCAAAGCGTGGTGCCGGTGATCTGGCTGTCGGACGACCAACCAATCGGCTTTTCGACCTCGGACAAGATTGTCCATGGCGAGCAGGCCCATATGCACCTGCATGTCATCGACCCCGGGCGTCGGCACCAGGGCATCGGCGCCGAATGCGTGCGGCGCAGCGTCGACCTCTATTTCGACAGGCTGAAGCTGAAACGACTGTTCTGCGAGCCGCACGCCTTCAACGTGGCGCCGAACCGCACGCTGCAGAAGGCAGGATTCAAGTATCTCAAGACGCATATGACGGTGCCTGGGCCGCTCAATTTTCATCAGGCCGTGACGCGCTGGGTGATCGAGCGGTGAAAGCCTGGTCGAATCCAGCAATACCTCCGGGAGAGAAGCCATGAATGATGCCGACACAGTTCTGGTCGAACGCGATGGTCCGGTGACCATCGTCTCCATCAATCGCCCGCATTCCCGCAACGCCGTCGATGGCGCCACCGCGCGAAGGCTGTTCGATGCCTTCCTCGCTTTCGACGCCGAGGCCGAGGCTTCGGTCGCGGTATTCACCGGCACCGGCGGTCATTTCTGCGCCGGCGCCGATCTCAAGGCGGTGGCATCGGGCGATCCCAACAAGAAGCGCGAGATCGGCGGCCATGATTCGATCGCCCCGATGGGGCCGAGCCGGCTGCGGCTGACCAAACCTGTGATCGCGGCGGTGGAAGGTTTTGCGGTGGCCGGCGGCATGGAGCTGGCGCTGTGGGCCGACATGCGCGTGGTCGCCGAGGACGCCACTTTCGGCGTCTTCTGCCGCCGTTTCGGCGTGCCGCTGATCGATCTCGGCACCATCCGTTTGCCGCGGCTGATCGGGCATTCGCAGGCGATCGATCTGATCCTGACCGGACGCCCGGTCGGCGGGTCCGAGGCGCTGCGCATGGGGCTTGCCAACCGCCTCGTGCCCAGCGGCAAAACCCGCGCGCAGGCGATCGCGCTGGCGAAGGATATCGCGGCCTTCCCGCAAACCTGCCTGCGCGCCGACCGGCTGTCGGCGCTGCGGCAGTGGGACCTCGAGGAGGAAGCCGCCATCGCCAATGAAATGCGCGGCGGGCTTGCGGTGATCGCCTCGGGTGAAACGCTGTCCGGCGCGGCACGCTTTGCCTCCGGCGCCGGACGGCATGGTTCGTTCGGCGGGGAGAGTTCTGGAGGCTGATTATATCCCCGCCATCATCACGTATTTGATCTCGACATATTCTTCCATGCCGTGATGCGAGCCTTCGCGACCGAGGCCCGACTCCTTGACGCCGCCGAACGGCGCGACCTCGGTGGTGATCAGGCCGGTGTTGACGCCGACCATGCCGGACTCCAGGGCTTCGGCGACCCGCCAGACCCGGCCGAGATCGCGCGAATAGAAATACGACGCCAGCCCGAACGGCGAGTTGTTGCACATCGCGATCACGTCGGCCTCGTCCTTGAACCGGAACACGGGCGCCAGCGGCCCGAAGGTCTCTTCATGCGCGACCAGCGCGTCGGGCGCGACATTGGACAGCACCGTCGGTTCGAAGAAGCTGCCGCCGAGCGCGTGGCGCTTGCCGCCGGTGACGATCTTCGCGCCACCCTTGACCGCATCGGCAATGTGCTTTTCGACCTTGTCGATCGCATCCATGTTGATCAGCGGTCCTTGCGTGACGCCTTGCTCGGTTCCGTCGCCTATCTTCATGGCAGCGACTTTCTTCGACAGCTTTTCAACGAACTGGTCGTAGATCCCGTCCTGGGCGTAGAGGCGGTTGGCGCAAACGCAGGTCTGGCCCATGTTGCGGTACTTCGAGACCATTGCGCCGTCCACCGCGGCGTCGATATCGGCATCGTCGAACACCACGAACGGCGCGTTGCCGCCGAGTTCGAGCCCGAGCTTCTTCACGCCGACCGCGGCCTGCTGGTACAAAATCTTGCCGACCTCGGTCGATCCCGTGAAGCCGACGAAGCGCACCGCGGGATGTTCGCACAACACCTTGCCGATCGCCGATGAATTGCCGGTGAGAATGTTGAACACGCCCTTGGGCACGCCGGCCTTTTCCGCCAGCGCCACCAGCGCCAGCGCCGTGAGCGGCGTCTCGTTGGCGGGTTTCAGCACCACGGTGCAGCCGGCGGCCAGCGCCGGCGACACTTTTCGGGTGATCATCGAGCAGGGAAAATTCCACGGCGTGATCGCGCCGCAGACCCCGATCGGCTGCTTGATCGCCAAAAGCCGCGCGTCGGCCCGCTGCGTCGGAATGGTTTCGCCATAGACGCGCCGCGCCTCCTCGGCGAAGAACTCGACATAGGCGCCGCCGATATCGACTTCGCCCAGCGCTTCGGCCAGCGGCTTGCCCTGCTCGGACGTCAGGATCAGCGCCAGATCCTCGCGGTTGGCGATGATCAGATCGAACCATTTGCGCAGGATATTAGAGCGCTGCTTGGCGGTGAATTTGGCCCAGGCCGGAAACGCGCGCTCGGCGGCTTCGACGGCCTGGGTGGCTTCCGCGGTGCTCAGCTTCGGCACTTTTGCCAGTTCGATGCCGTTGACCGGATTGGTCACGGGATTGGAAGGGGTGCCGGTCCAGGCGCCGTCGATGTAGCACTGCTCGCGCAGCAACGAGGGGTCCTTCAGGCGGTCGCGCAAGGATGGCGCGGAGGATGAAGCGGCGCGGGCTGCGGCAGCGGTCGGGGTCATGACGTTGCTCCTCGGATTTTCTTGGCAGTTGGGCCCGAGTATAGGGCGAAACCACCGCCAATGCATCGGCGGCAAACGCGGGGCTGCTTCAAGCAATGTTGAAGGCCTGTCGATGTCCCCGAGGTCATTCAGCCGCAGGCTGAACCCGGAATCCCGAGATTCCGGGGTTCGATGCTTCGCATCGCCCCGGAATGACGGTCTCTAATCAGGCCGCACCGCTCATATAGGTTTCGCGGCGGCCGATCATGCGCTCGACGGCGGCCTTGGCGGCGGCCTTCGAGGAAGTCGCGCAGGTGCGGTATTCGAGATCCGGCATGATGGTGGGGCGGCGCCCGAACCATGATTTTGAACCGACGGGAAGCAGCGCCAGCGCCTGTGCGACATTATCGACCGCGCCGAACGAGTGCAGCGCACCAGTGCCGGCCACGCGGACTTCATAGATGCCCGGGCTGATCGGCGCCTCGATATTCTCGCCGCGCCCGGCCCGGGGATACCGCTTCCATTCGCTCCAGGTCGAGATCATTTGCGCCCCCTCGTCATCAGGAAAAGTCGCTACCAATTGCATCAAAATGGATGGATGGCAGCATCAAATTCCGCTGCATTTCAAACACTTTACCGTCAAAAAGTTCCGCCGCGCAGTATGGTTTTCAGCATATCGCGGATATCAGGGGTGGTCATGGAAATTGCAACCCTTCCACCGCAAAATCCGGACGGGTGTTGCCGTTGGACTCGGCCTTATGAGCCGGCACCCCGTTGCTGTCACATCCGCCATCGTCACGAGCGAGCGATTCCTGCGCCGGCCGGCCGGGGCGCGCTTGCAGGAAACCGGCGTCGGGAGGAAGATCGGGCGCTTCAATCAACAATAATCGGGAGGTGACCCATGCAAAGCCAAGCTCTGCAAAGCCAAGCTCAGATCGATCAGGCGCTGCGCCAGAAGTGCGACGCCGGGGAGATTCCCGGCGTGGTCGCGATGGCGGCCAACGGCAACGAGGTGATCTACCAGGGCGCGTTCGGCAAGCGCGACCTGTCCAAAGACGATGCCATGACGACCGACAGCGTGTTCTGGATCGCGTCGATGACCAAGGCCATCACGACGGCGGCCGGCATGCAACTGGTCGAGCAGGGCAAGCTTTCGCTCGACGATCCCATCGGCAAGCTGCTGCCCGATCTCGCTTCGCCGCAGGTACTGGAGGGCTTTGACGCAAAGGGCGAACCAAAACTGCGCCCGGCAACGCGGCCGATCACGCTGCGCCAGCTCATGACCCACACCGCCGGCTTTGCCTACGATATGTGGAACGGCGACATCGCGGCCTATCTGACGAAATCAGGCATTCCACCCATTACCACCTGCCAGAACGCCGCGCTGAAGACTCCGATCGCAACCGACCCCGGCACCCGCTGGGAATACGGCACCAACATCGATTTCGTCGGCAAGGCGGTCGAAGCCGTCAGCGGCATGAAGCTCGACGCCTATCTGCGCGACCACCTGCTGACGCCGCTCGGCATGAGCGATACCGCCTTCAAGATCGGCGACGCTCAGCGCAAGCGCCTGGTCGGCATGCACGCCCGCGGCGCGGACGGCGCGCTGGCATCGATCCCGTTCGAACTGGAGCAAAATCCGGAATTCCACATGGGCGGCGGCGGGCTATACGGAACGGCCGGCGACTACATCAAGTTCACCCAGATGATCCTCAACAAGGGCAAGGGCAACGGCAACCAGGTGCTGAAGCCGGAGACCGTGGCGCTGATGAGCCAGAACAACATCGGCGACCTCAACGTCGGCAAGATGATTTCGGTGGCGCCGATGTACACCAACGACGTCGATCTCTATCCCGGCATGGACAAGAAATGGGGGCTCAGCTTCCTGATCAATACCGGCAAGACTCCGGAAGGCCGCAGCCCCGGCAGCCTGGCATGGGCCGGCCTTGCGAACACCTATTTCTGGATCGATCCGGCGCGTAACGTCGCCGGCGTGATCCTGATGCAGGTGTTGCCGTTCGCGGACGGCAAGTGCCTGGAAGCGTTCGCAGCGCTCGAGAGCGGCGTCTATGCCGGGCTCGATGCGGCGCAGCGGGCGGCGTAAGAGAAGAGCGCACGACCTCGCCCACCCACAACTCGTCATCCCCCGCGCATGCGGGGGATCCAGTACGCCGAGGCTTCTCGGTTGAGCTCGACCGTCTCTGGAATACTGGGTCGCCCGGTCAAGCCGGGCGATGACAGCGGAATTCGTATTATCCATCAATATGGAGAGACCACTTGACCGAAATCGCGGATAGCTACGTTTGCGGCATCGCCGATGCGCCGCTGCTGGGCGACACCATCGGGCGCGCCCTGGATCAGGCGGCGCGGCGCTGGGGGACGCGCGAGGCCCTGGTGTCACCGAGCCATGATGTCAGGTGGACGTGGAAGGAATTGGCCGAACGGGTCGACGCGCTGGCGGCGGGCTTTCTCGCGCTAGGACTGGAGCGCGGCGCACGCATCGGGGTGTGGTCGCTGAACCGGCCGGAATGGACGCTGACGCAGTTCGCCGCCGCCAAGGCGGGCCTCATCCTCGTCACCATCAATCCGGCCTATCGCCTCAGCGAACTCGAATTCGCATTGGCGAAAGTCGGCTGCGCCGCGCTGGTCACCGCGACCGCGTTCAAGACCTCAGACTATATGGGGATGCTGAACACGCTGCTGCCGGAACTGGCGACGGCAACGCCCGGGCAATTGCAGGCGGCGCGGCTGCCGCAACTGCGCGCGGTGATCCAGATCGGCGGCCCGGCCGCAGCAGGCACCGTACCGTTCGAACAGGTAGCCGGCATGGGCGGCGCGCGCCACCGCGACGAACTCGCAGGCCTCGGCAGGACGCTGCAGTTCGACGACGCCGTCAATATCCAGTTCACCAGCGGCACCACGGGATCGCCCAAGGGCGTCACGCTGACGCACCACAACATCCTCAACAACGGTTATTTCGTCGGCCGCGCGATGCGCCTCACCGAGGCCGACCGCATCTGCATCCCGGTGCCGCTCTATCACTGCTTCGGCATGGTGATGGGCAATCTGGCCTCGGTCACATCAGGTGCTGCGATGGTCTATCCCGGCGAGGGGTTTGACCCGCTGGCGACGCTGCAGACCGTCGAGCGGGAGCGATGCACGGCGCTGTACGGCGTGCCCACCATGTTCATCGCCGAGCTCGACCATCCCGACTTCGCCAAGTTCGATCTGAAGACGCTGCGCACCGGCATCATGGCCGGCGCGCCCTGCCCGATCGAGGTGATGCGGCGCGTCAACGAGGCGATGAACATGCGCGACGTCACCATCGCCTATGGCATGACCGAAACCAGCCCGGTCAGTTTCCAGAGCGCCACTGACGATCCGCTGGAACGGCGGGTCTCCACGGTCGGGCGCATTCATCCGCATGTCGAGGTCAAGGTGATCGACCTCGAAGGCCGCATCGTGCCGCGCGGCGAGCGCGGCGAACTCTGCACCCGCGGCTACAGCGTCATGCTGGGCTATTGGGACGAGCCTGAAAAGACCGCCGAAGTGCTCGACGCCGCGGGCTGGATGCACACCGGCGACATCGCCATCATCGACGCCGAGGGCTATTGCAACATCGTCGGCCGCATCAAGGACATGGTGATCCGCGGCGGCGACAATCTCTATCCGCGCGAGATCGAGGAATATCTCTACCGCCATCCCAAAATCCAGGACGTGCAGATCTTCGGCGTCGCCGACGCCCGCTACGGCGAGGAACTGTGCGCCTGGATCCGGGTGCGATCAGGCGAGAGCCTCACCGCCGACGAGGTTCGCGCCTTCTGCCAGGGCCAGATCGCCCACAACAAGATCCCGCGCTACGTCGAGTTCGTCGAGGAATTTCCGATGACGGTGACGGGCAAGGTGCAGAAGTTCCTGATGCGCGAAGCGGTCGAGGCCAAGCTGGGGCTGAAGGCGGCGAAGACGGCGTGAGGGCGGAGCGACGAGGGGGGCCTGACCAAAAAAGTCGAAAACAACCCCATGTACAGAACGGGTTGTGGGTCGCCCCGCGCGTAAAGCACTACATTTAGGTACCTCCGTCCCCTAAACCGGCAACCCGTTCTGCTGCGCCAGCTCCTTCAGCGACACCTGCGGCCGGGCCCCGATGTGCTGGATCACTTCAGCCGCCGCAAGCGCTCCCAACCGCCCGGCATTCTCAAAGCCGGCATTGCGTACCAGGCCGAACAGGAAGCCGGCGGCGAACAAATCGCCGGCGCCTGTGGTGTCGACCATCTTTTCAATCGGGAATGCCGGCACCGCGACGACGCCGTCTTTCGAGGCGACCACGCAGCCCTTCTCGCTGCGGGTGACGACGGCCAGTTTGGTGTCCTTGCGCAATTGCGTCAGCGCGGTGTCGAAATCGGAGGTCTGGTACAGCGAATGCAGTTCGGCTTCGTTGGCGAAGATCAGGTCGACGGTGCCCTTGCGCATCAAATCGAGAAACTCGTCGCGGTAGCGGTCGACGCAGAAGGAATCCGACAGCGTCAGCGCCACCTGGCGGCCGGCGCCGTGGGCGATGGTGGCGGCTTTCACGAACGCTTCCTTGGCGCTCTTGGGATCCCAGAGATAGCCCTCGAGATAAGTGAACGCGGAGGCCGCGATCTGGGCCTTGTCGATATCATCGGGTGTGAGGTCCTGCGCGGCGCCGAGCCAGGTGTTCATGGTGCGCTCGCCGTCCGGCGTCACCAGGATGTAGGAGCAGCCGGTGGCGGGGCCGCCGGATGCGGGCTTCGTCTCGAACGCGACCCCGGCGGCGCGGATGTCGTGGGTATAGAGACGGCCGATCTGATCGTCGCGGACCTTGCCGACATAGGCGGCGCGGGCGCCGAGATTGGCGATCCCGACGATGGTGTTGGCGGCCGAGCCGCCGGACATCTCGGTGGCCGGGCCCATGTCGTTGTAGATCGCCAGCGCGCGGGCCTCGTCGATCAGCGCCATGCCGCCCTTGGTCATGCCGTGGCGAGCGAGAAAACCCTCGTCGGTCTGCACCAGCACGTCGAAAATCGCATTGCCGATCCCGAGAACGTCGTATTTCGCTGTGGTCATCGATCAGTCCTGTTGCGGCAATCGCGGGGTTTTGGGTGCTGCGGCCTATCACGACCGGCCTATGGCCAGCAAGCTTGCACCGGTACCTCATGGTGAGGAGCGCGACCGGCAGCGCGCTCGCGCTGTCGGGCGGGCGTCTCGAACCATCTGGCAAAGTGCTGTTGCCATCCTTCGAGACGCCGCGCGACCGGACAGCGCAAGCGCTGCCGGGAGCGCGCGGCTCCTCAGGATGAGGTTTTTTGCCCGTTGAAGCACATGCTCTATACATCCCCCGATGATCCGCTCCTTCCTCACTGTGTCCTCGGGAACGCTGGCCTCGCGGCTGCTCGGCTTCGCGCGCGACGCGATGCTGGCGGCGCTGCTCGGCGCAGGACCCGTTGCCGATGCTTTCCTGGTGGCGTTTCAGGGCGTCAATGTCGTGCGGCGGCTGCTGACCGAGGGGGCATTGAACGCATCCCTGGTGCCGGCCTGGCTGCGGGTGCGCGAAGCCGAGGGAATGGCGGCGGCGGCGGCCTTTGCGGGCAGCGTGCTCGGCACCGTCAGCGCCGCGCTGGTGGCGGTGGCGGCGCTGACCGGCCTGTTGATGCCGCTGGTGATATCAGCGCTGGCGCCGGGCTTTGCCGCGACGCCGACGCTGCAGATGGCGGTGGACGATGCCCGGCTGATGCTGCCGTATCTGGCCTTCGCCGGTCCCGTCACCGTGATGATGGCGCTGCTGAACGCGCAGGGACGTTTTGCGCTGGCCGCGTTCTCGCCGCTGCTTTTCAACATCGCCCTGATCGCGGCGATGACGGCGCTGCTGCTGTGGCGGCAGGATGCCGGCTTCGCCGCACTGGTCGTCGCCGCCACCGTGGGCCTGGCCGGGCTGCTGCAACTGCTGATCCTGGTATCGCATGGCGGCGGCATTGCAACCCCGTTGCGCATCAGCTTCGATCCGGCGATGCGCGGCTTTCTCGGCCAGGCCATCCCCGGCATGATCGTCAGCGCCTCGCCGCAATTGCTTGTTCTCGCCGGCGCCGTGATTGCGTCGTCATCGCCCTCGGCGGTGTCGTGGCTGTATTTTGCCAACCGCCTGATCGAGCTGCCGCTCGGCCTGGTCGGCGTCGCCATGGGCACCGTGCTGGTGCCCGAATTGACGCGCGGTGTGCGCGCGAACGATCGCAGCGCCATCGCGCATGCGGAGTCGCGCGGGCTCGAACTCAGCGTCGGTCTCGCGCTGCCGGCGACGCTGGGATTGATCGCGCTCAGCGACCCGATCGTGCGCCTGCTGTTCCAGCACGGCGCGTTCACCGCGGCCGATACCGCGGCGACCGCCAGGACGATGACGTGGCTGGCGCTCGGCCTGCCCGCGCATGTGCTGGTCAAGGCGCTGTCGCCGGCTTTTTTCGCGCGCGAGGATACGCGCACGCCGCTCAAGGCGGCGGGATACGGATTTGCCGTCGCGGTTCTGCTGGCGTTGGTGCTCGGCCGGATATTCGGCGCCAGCGGGATCGCCGCCGCGATCGCGCTCGGGGCCTGGAGCAGCGCGTTGTCGCTGATCCGGCAGGGCGCTGCGACATTCGGTTTTTCGATCGATGCCGCGGCGCGCCGGCGGCTGCCGCGCATCGTGGCGGCGGCGCTTATCATGGGCGGCCTGTTGTGGCTGGCGGCGGCATTCGCGCTGCCCCTGACCATGACCGCGCACGGTCTCGTGCAGGCCGCGCTGCTGGGGCTACTGATCGCCGGCGGAATCGTGTTTTACGGCGGGCTACTCGCGCTGTTCAGCGTCACCGACTGGGCCGAAGCGAAGCGCGCAATCCGGCAAACCAGGGCTTCCGGCTTGCGCGACTAGGCCCCGCGTGGCATGGGACGGCGCGAAACAGGGAAGCTGACCATGGCGATCGTTGAACGGGTATTTTCGGGCGTCCAGCCGACGGGCAATCTGCATCTCGGCAATTACCTCGGCGCGATCGTCAATTTCGTCAAATTGCAGGAGACGCATAATTGTCTCTATTGCGTCGTCGACATGCACGCCATTACCCAACCGGTGGAAGTGTGGGGCGGCCCGGCCGAACTCGCGCGCAATACTCGCGAGGTCACCGCGGCCTTCATCGCCTCAGGCATCGACCCGAAGAAGCACATCGTGTTCAACCAGAGCCAGGTGCTCGAGCACGCGGAACTGGCGTGGATCTTCAATTGCGTGGCGCGGATCGGCTGGCTCAACCGCATGACCCAGTTCAAGGACAAGGCCGGCAAGGACCGCGAAGCCGCCTCCGTCGGGCTGTACGATTATCCGGTGCTGATGGCGGCCGACATCCTGGTCTATCGCGCCACCCATGTGCCTGTCGGCGAGGACCAGAAGCAGCACCTCGAACTGTCGCGCGACATCGCCCAGAAATTCAACAATGATTTTTCCGAGTCGATCCGCGGTCATGGCTTCAACGACGGATTGTTCTTTCCGCAACCGGAGCCGCTGATCACGGGTCCCGCGACCCGGGTGATGAGCCTGCGCGACGGCACCAAGAAAATGTCGAAGTCGGATGCCTCGGACAATTCGCGGATCAACCTCACCGACGACGCCGACACCATCGCGCAGAAAATCCGCAAGGCGAAGACCGATCCGGAACCGTTGCCGTCGGAGGAGAAGGGGCTGGAGACCCGCCCCGAGGCCGACAATCTGGTCGGGATCTACGCGGCACTGTCGGGCCGGACCAAGGCGGATCTGCTCGGCGAATTCGGCGGCGGGCAATTTTCGGCCTTCAAGAATTCGCTGGTCGAGCTGTGCGTGACCAAACTGTCGCCAATCGCCTCCGAGATGAAGCGGCTGGTGGCGGACCCCGGCTATGTTGACGACGTCCTGTTCGACGGCGCCGCTCGCGCCCGCGTGATCGCCGCCGAAACCATGCGGGCGACCCGGGACATCGTCGGCTTCGTCAGCAAACGCTAGGCTTCCACGTATTCGCCACAATTGATCCACCGCGAAGCGCTCGCTCTGCCGCTTGTGGAGCATGGCCGCGCCGTGGCAGCATGCGTCGGTTTGGCGCAGCATCGGGACATGCATGACCACCCAGCGACGAAGTTATGAGACCGGTCACAAGCCGAAATGCCTTGTCATCGTTGACGACACCGCGGAATGGGACCGCGCTGTCTACTATGCCAGCCGCTGGGCGATCCGCGTCGGCGGCGGCGTGGTGATGCTGCGCGTCATCGAGACCGAGGACCAGAACCAGCAATGGCTGGGGGTCGCCGACATCATGCGCGCCGAGGCCGAGGAGAACGCCAACGCCGCGCTCGACCGCGCCGCCGGCCGCGCCAACGGCATCGCCGCGATTACCCCCGAACGCGTGATCCGCGAGGGCGATCCGACCGACCAGATCCTCGACGTGATCGACAAGGACGTCGACATCGCGATGCTGGTGCTGGCCGCCAATCCCGGCCCGGAAGGCCCCGGTCCGATCATCACCACCATGGCCAAGACGGTCGGGTCGTTCCCGATTCCCGTCATCATCGTGCCCGGCGAACTCAGCGATGCGGATATCGACGGGTTGTCGTAGGAATGACGGAGAGTCGCTTGCTGCCCATGCTTCGAGACGCTCGCGCTGCTCGCTCCTCAGCATGAGGTTGCGGTGTTTCAACGGGTTAAACCTCATCCTGAGGAGCATCGCCAACGGCGATGCGTCTCGAAGGATGGGCTGCAAGGCAGGTTCCCGCCCCTTGATCGTGCATCCGCCGTCGCCATCTGCTAAGAGGTCAGCCACGCGCCGGCCTTGAACCGGTGTCGCAGGAGAAAACCATGTTCATCCAGACCGAAGCCACTCCCAATCCCGCCACCCTGAAGTTCATTCCCGGCCGCACCGTGCTCGACGGCGGCACCATGGAATTCGCGACACGCGAAGCCGCGGCGCGCTCGCCGCTGGCGACACGGCTGTTCGACGTGCCCGGCGTCACCAGCGTGTTCTATGGCTCCGACTTCGTCACCGTGACCAAGGACTCAAGCGACTGGCAGCATCTCAAGCCGTCGATCCTCGGCGCCATCATGGAACACTATATGTCCGGCGCGCCGCTTCTGGCCGACGGTATTGCCGCCAGCGACGAGGCCGCCGACGAGGAAGACGAGTTCTTCAACGAGGCCGACGCCGAGACGGTCGCGACCATCAAGGACCTGATCGAAACCAGGGTGCGCCCCGCGGTCGCCAATGACGGCGGCGACATCACCTTCCGCGGCTT
>JAUXWH010000246.1 GCA_030681365.1 Bradyrhizobium sp. | reverse complement strand
ATCGGCATCCAGCCGGACATCCTGCTGTGCCGCACCGATCGGCCGATCCCGCCGGGTGAGCGCGCCAAGCTGGCGCTGTTCTGCAACGTCCGCGAAACCGCCGTGATCGAGGCGCGCGACGTCGACAACATCTATGCCGTGCCGGAGGCCTATCACGCCGCCGGCCTCGACGACGAGGTGCTGGCGGCGTTCGGCATCGAGCCGCAGATGGCGCCGGCGCTGCAAAGCTGGCACGTCATCAACGAGCGGGTGCGCAATCCCGAGGGCGACGTTACCATCGCCATCGTCGGCAAATATACCGGCATGAAGGACGCCTACAAATCGCTGACCGAAGCGCTGTCGCATGGCGGCATCGCCAACAAGGTGAAGGTCAATCTCGACTGGATCGAGAGCGAGGTGTTCGAGAACGAGGATCCCGCGCCGTTCCTCGAGCACGTCAACGGCATCCTGGTGCCCGGCGGTTTCGGGCAGCGCGGTGCCGAGGGCAAGATCCGCGCAGCGCAGTTCGCCAGGGAGCGCGACGTGCCGTATTTCGGCATCTGCTTCGGGATGCAGATGGCGGTGATCGAGGCCGCGCGCAATCTGTGCGGCATCGAGGCGGCGAACTCCACCGAGTTCGGTCCGACGGACGAACCGCTGGTCGGCCTGATGACCGAATGGCTGCGCGGCAACGAACTGGAGAAGCGCTCGAAAGCCGGCGATCTCGGCGGCACCATGCGCCTCGGCGCATATCCCGCGGCGCTCAGGCGCGGCAGCCGGGTGTCCGGAGTCTATGGCGGCGCCACCGAGATTTCGGAACGCCACCGCCACCGCTACGAGGTCAACACCGCCTACAAGGACCGGCTCGAGCAGCACGGCCTGAAATTCTCAGGGCTTTCGCCCGATGGTGTGCTGCCGGAGATCGTCGAATACGAGGACCATCCCTGGTTCATCGGCGTGCAATTCCACCCCGAACTGAAATCGCGCCCGTTCGAGCCGCACCCGCTGTTCGCGTCGTTCATTCAGGCGGCGATGGTGCAGAGCCGGCTGGTGTGATGCCATGCGCCGGCGGCCTTTGACGAAGCCGCCGATTGTTGCGACAACGCCTCCCGTGAACCGCAAGAACAATAAATCGAGGGAGTGAAGCCGATGATCATGGAAATGCGCGTCTATCGCTGTCTGCCGGGCCGCCTGCCGGCGCTGCTGAAGCGTTTCGAGAACACCACGCTGAAATTGTGGGACAAGCACGGCATCAAGCAGGCCGGCTTTTTCACCACGCTGATCGGCACTTCCAACCAGGAACTGACCTATTTCCTCGCGTGGGACTCGCTGGCGGATCGCGAAAAGAAGTGGAATGCATTTCAGACCGATCCCGACTGGATCGCCGGCCGCGCCAAGAGCGAGGAGGACGGCCAGATCATCGATAACATCGTCAGCCAGCTGCTGGTGCCGACGGCGTTCTCGGCGGTCAAATAACTGCCGATGCAACCCTGATATACGGGGGGTTAAACGGGGTTGCTCCTGATCGCGTGGAACGGCATGGTCCGCGCGGAATAGAAGGAAAACCCGTGAGCGCGAGCACCTTAGCAGCGTCAGTCGTGGCGGCTGGCCCGGTCAAATTCGGCAATGACCTGCCGATTTCGATCATCGCCGGCCCGTGCCAGCTCGAAAGCCGCGCGCACGCGCTGGAGGTCGCCTCGGCGCTGAAGGAGATCGCGGCGCGCTTGGGAATCGGGATCGTCTACAAGACCTCGTTCGACAAGGCCAACCGCACCAGCGTCTCCGCCGCCCGCGGCATCGGGCTGCAACAGGCGCTGCCGATCTTTGCCGAAATCCGCTCCTCGCTGGGGATGGCGGTTCTCACCGATGTCCATGAAGCCGCGCAATGCGCCGAGGTGGCGCAGGCCGTCGACGTCCTGCAGATCCCGGCGTTTCTGTGCCGGCAGACCGACCTGCTGCTGGCGGCGGCGGCGACCGGCAAGGTCGTCAACGTCAAGAAGGGCCAGTTCCTGGCGCCCTGGGACATGGCGAACGTGGTCGCCAAGATCACCGGCGCCGGAAATGCCAATGTGCTGGTCACCGAGCGCGGCGTTTCGTTCGGCTACAACACGCTGGTGTCGGACATGCGGGCGCTGCCGATCCTGGCGCGCAGCACCGGCGCGCCGGTGATTTTCGACGCTACCCATTCGGTGCAGCAGCCGGGCGGCAAGGGCACCTCGTCGGGCGGCGAGCGCGAATTCGTGCCTGTACTGGCGCGCGCCGCGGTCGCGGTCGGCGTCGCCGGCGTGTTCATCGAAACCCATCCCGATCCGGACCACGCGCCGTCGGATGGTCCCAACATGGTGCCGCTGCGCGACTTCGAGGGCCTGGTGCGGACGCTGATGGCGTTCGACGCGCTGGCCAAAAGCACGCCGCGCTGATGTCATCGGGGCAGGCAGCAGCGCCCAGCGACCAGCGTATTCCCTCGGTAATCTACGTCATTGCGCTGGCGACCTTTTCCGCCGCCCTGTCGGCGCGCGCGCTCGATCCCGTGTTGCCGCATGTCGCCGAGGATTTCGGGATCACCATCGCCACCGCGGCGGGATTCTCTGCAGCGTTCGCCTTCACCTTCGCCATCATCCAACCGGTACTGGGCGCTGCCGCCGATTTGTTCGGCAAGGCGCGGCTGATGGTGATTTGCCTGATGCTGCTGGGATTTGCTAACATTCTCGGCGCGTTCGCGACGTCGTTTCCGATGCTGTTCGCCTCGCGCATCCTCGCGGGCATCGGCTCCGGGGGTGTTTTCCCGGTCGCGCTCAGCCTGACCAGCGACCTCGTCGGCCCGGAGAAACGACAGGTCGCGATAGGGCGGACGCTGGCCGGCGCCATGACCGGCAACCTGCTGGGCGCGTCCCTGTCGGGCCTGATCGGCGACTTCCTGGGCTGGCGCGGCGTGCTGGCGGTGCTTGGCGTACTGGTGATCCTGGCCCCGGTCGCCGTGGCGCTTGGTTTTCGCGGGGCTGCGCTGACGCGGCCGCCGAAGACGAGCCTGGCGATGCTCAGGCAGGGCTATCGCACGATCTTCAGCAATCCCAACGCGCGCATCTGCTACGCTGCCGTCTTCATCGAGGGCTGCTGCGTGCTCGGATTGTTTCCGTTCGTGGCGGCATTCCTGTTCGAACTCGGCGAAACCCGGCTGTCGATCGCGGGGATCGTGATCGCATGCTTCGCGGTCGGCGGCCTGTTCTATACCATGAGCGTTTCGCGCTTCCTGCCATGGCTCGGCGTCAACGGCATGATGATCGCGGGCGCGGCCCTGGTCGGGCTGCAGCTTGCCGTGGTGGCGTTCGGACCGGGCTGGAAGGTGCAGGCCTTCAGCCTACTGTTGATGGGTTGGGGCTTCTACATGATTCACGGCTCCCTGCAGGTGGTTGCCAGCGAGCTTTCGGTGCAAGCCCGCGCCACGGCGCTGTCGCTGCACGCGTTTTTCTTTTTCATGGGACAGACGGTCGGTCCGATCGCCTATGGATTTGGCATCGAGAATCTCGGCAAGGTTCCGACCTTGCTGGCATTCGCAGGCGTGATGGTCGCCGTCGGCCTGGCCTGCGCGCGGCTGCTGCGGCAGACCGGACCGGCCGATGCGGGCGCGACCTAGCGGCTGCCGGCAATGGCGGCGGGAGACTTGAATGATTGAGACGCATGTTCTGTTGATCGTTTTGCTCGCCGCGGCATTTCACGCGACCTGGAACGCGCTGGTGAAGGGAGCGTCGGACAAACTGGTCAGCATGACCGCCGTGGTGATCGGCCACGTCCCGTTTGCGTTGCTGGCGCTGGCATTCGTGCCGTTGCCGGACGTTGCGTCGGTCCCTTACATCGTCGGCGGCGCCGCGCTTCACGTCGGCTATCAGCTGTTTCTGTTCTGGGCCTATCGGCAAGGCGATCTCACCCAGGTCTATCCGATTGCCCGCGGCACCGCCCCGCTGATCGTGGCGGCCTGTTCGGTGCTGATCTTCCGCGAGACGCTGACGACGCTGCAGCTTGTCGCCATCACCACGATCGGCTGCGGAATCATGAGTCTGGTGCTGGTTCGGGGCAGCCAGGGCCTGCACAATCCGCATGGCGCAATGCTGGCGCTGATCACGGGATGTTTCGTGGCGGGGTATTCGATGGTGGACGGCTATGGCGCGCGTGCCGCCGGAACGCCCGTCGGGTTCTACGCCTGGGAGACCATTCTGAATGCCATCGTGTTTTCCGTCGTTGTCGCGAGCGCGTCTCCCGGTACGTTGCGCAAGACCATCCGCAACCACAAGAAAATCATGGCGATCGGTGGCGGCGCGTCATTTGTGGCCTATGCGCTGGTGGTGTGGGCGTTCACCCAGGCGCCCATCGCCATCGTCACGGCGCTGCGGGAAACCAGTATCGTGTTTGCGCTGTTGATCGGCGTCTTCTTCCTCAAGGAGCGCCTCAATCTGGTAAAGCTGGTGTCGGCGATGCTGACGATGCTGGGCGCGCTGATGTTGCGCTTCCCGAAATGACCATGGTTGCCGCGCCGTCACGGCCAGGAGGTTCGAATGAGGATCCTTGCCTTCAGCGATCTACATCGGGATGCCGCCAGGGCCGCGGCGATCGTGGACGAAAGCGGCGGCGCGGATGTGGTGGTCGGAGCCGGCGATTTCGCCTCATGTGGCGAGGGCCACGAGGATACGTTGAGCGTCCTGCGGCGAATGACGGTGCCTTTCGTGCTGGTCCCGGGTAACCATGATGATTTCGACGCATTGCGCGCCGCCTGCGCAGGCTGGCCGCTGGCGCATCTGCTTCACGGCCAGTCCGTTCTCATTGGCGGCGTCGCGTTCTTCGGCATTGGCCTCGGCAGCGGTGTCATCGATCCCGAGCCGTGGAACAAGGTGCTGGACGAAGCGGAGGCCGCGCGGATGCTCACGCACTGTCCCGCGCACGCCGTGCTGGTTTCGCACTCGCCGCCCCACGGTATTGCCGACCTTCAGAAGGATGGTCGGCACGCCGGCAGCGCAGCGCTTCGCGATGCCATCGAACTGCGTCAGCCCCGCATCACGATCTGCGGCCACGTCCATAATGCGTGGGGACAGAGCGGAACGATCGGGCAGACACCGGTCCACAACATCGGTCCCAACCCCAGATGGTTCGTCGTTTAGCGAGCTTGCCAAGTTCCCGCATTGTGCAAGAATGCAACCGGAGCCGGATAGCCTCCCAATGCCGTTCGCCTGGCCGAACGCGATCGTTTCTGAAGGGAGGGTTGTGTGAGCGAGCCGCTACATCCGAACGCGCCGCAGCATTTGCCGGGCTTTATCACCGCTCCCGGTGACACCGATATCCTGATGATTGTCGTCGGCATTCTTCTCATTGCCGCCGTTCTCGGAGTGGGCAACCTTTACCTCCATCTGCATACCTTGCCGGAGCGAATGGCGCACAAGTCGCAGAAGCTGCAGTTCGAAATCGTGGCGGTGTTGGGCCTGCTGGCGCTCTTTACCCACAACCATCTGTTCTGGGTGATCGGACTGTTTCTGGCCATGGTCGACCTGCCGGATTTCGGCACGCCGCTGCGCCGGATCGCGGGATCGCTCGAAAAACTGGCTGGCGTTCCGCCTGAGCCAGACCCGACCCTGCCGGCCGAAACTGTGACCGCCACAGCCGGTGCGAACGGCGACGCCGCCAGGAGCGAGGGGCAGGGCCATGCTTGAGATCATCCTCTGCTCGCTCGTGACGATACTGCCGGACTATCTCTATCGCCGTTATGTCCAGGGAAAGCGCCTCGGCCGCGAGATCACGCTTTTTTCCGTCTGGTTCGAGCTGCGGTTCGGCATCATCACCTGCCTGATGCTCGCCGTCGCCCTGATTACGGTGATCTTCTATTTTCATCCGTCCACCACGTCCGCGACCCTGTTCTATCGAACCGTTCCGATTGTGCCTGAAGCCACCGGCCGGGTGGCGGAGGTTCACGTCGAATTCAGCGCTCCGGTCAAGAAAGGCGATGTGATCTTCCGGCTGGATAATTCCAAGCAGCAGGCGGCCTTGCGGACGGCCACCAGCAAGATTGCCGAGATCGATGCCGCCATGCTGTCGGCGCAGGCGGATATCATGAAGGCGGAAGGCCAGCTTCAGGAAGCAAAGGGCTCGGTGCAGCAGGCTTCGGACGAACTCGACGTCAAGCGCGAGCTGCAGAAGCGCAACCCCGGCATTGTGCCGCAGCGCGACATCGAAAAGCTGGAGGTGGCCTTGGCGGGCCGTCAGGGCTCTCTGGATGCCGCCACCGCCTCCAAGCAGTCGGCGATGGTGCGGCTGAGTGCGTTGCTGCCGGCGGAGAAGGCGAGCGCGGAGGCGGCGCTTGCCGAAGCGCAGGTTGATCTGGACAAGACCTACATCCGCGCCGGCGTGGACGGGCGCGTCGAGCAGTTCGGATTGCGGCCGGGCGATATCGTCAATCCCATGATCCGGTCGGCCGGCATCCTGATTCCGGAAGGCGCCGGGCGGCGTGCCCTCGCTGCGGGGTTCGGACAGATCGAAGGGCAGGTCATGAAGGTCGGCATGGTAGCCGAGGCCACCTGCATCTCCAAACCCTGGACGATCATTCCGATGGTGGTCACGAGCGTGCAGGATTACATCGCGTCGGGCCAGTTCAGGGGCGGCGAGCAACTGGTCGATGCCCAGCAGGCGGTCCGTCCGGGTACCATTCTCGTGCTGATGGAGCCGATCTACAAGGGCGGTCTCGAGGGCGTGACGCCCGGCAGCAGCTGCATCGCCAACGCCTACACCAGCAACCATGATCGGATCGCCGCAAAGGAGACCGGCGCCTTCAAGGGCTTTGCCTTGCATGTCGTCGATGCCGTCGGAATCGTGCACGCCATGCTGCTGCGGATTCAGGCCCTGCTGCTGCCGATCAAGACCCTGGTGCTGAGCGGGCATTGAGCAGGGAGACGGCCGACGCTCTCACCCCCGGCCGCGATAGGAGGCCACGCCCTGATCCGGAATCCACATGCCCTTCGGCAGCCTGCCGGTCTGCCAGAATACGTCGATCGGGATGCCGCCGCGCGGATACCAGTAACCGCCGATGCGCAGGACTTTCGGCTTGATCTCGGCGGCAATGCGCTTGCCGATCATGACCGTGCAGTCCTCGTGAAACGCGCCGTGGTTGCGAAAACTCGCGACATAAAGCTTTAGCGATTTCGACTCCAGCAGCCACGGACCCGGCACAAAGTCGATCACCAGATGCGCGAAGTCCGGTTGTCCCGTGACCGGGCAGAGCGAGGTGAATTCGGGTGCTGTGAACCGCACCACGTAATTGGTGTCCTTCTGCGGATTGGGCACGCGGTCGAGTTTTGCCTCGTCGGGTGTCTTCGGCCATTGCACGGCGCGACCGAGCTGCAGGGATTTTCGGGCCATCATTGTCGTCCTCTTGGAAGCGCTGACATGGACGCAAGCAGGCTTGGCCGTCAACCGTCACCGCGAGGCGGGATCGGACAGGAAACGGATCAGCGCTTGCCGCTCGGCCGCGTCCTCGACGCCGCGCATCGACATCCAAAGGCCCGGAAACATCGCGGCGGGATCGGCGAGGAAGCTGTCGAGGCGCGCTGCGTCCCAGCGCAGGCCGTCGTCGCGCGCCTTGCGCAGCACCGGCGAGTAATCGAACGCAGGATCGCCGCCGATCCTGCGCCCGATCAGATCGTTGAGATTGGGACCGGGCAGGCCCCGATCGGTCGGATCCAGGCTGTGGCAGGCGCGGCAGGGCGCGAACGCCCGCTCGCCGGCATCCTCTGCCGCCGCCGGAGCGGGCCTCAGCGCAGCGAGCAACAGCAGGGCGACGAAGGTCCTCACGCCACCACGGTCTGGATCACCACCAGCCGATTGGTACCGGATTCGCCACCCCAGGCTTCGCCCGGACGGCCGGCCATCTGCCGGACATTGGCGCCTGATTTGTCACTGGGGAACGCGTTGAATGTCTCGGTCACGGGATCGAAGCGCACGATCGCGTTGGCCGAAAAATCGGTCAGCCAGACCTTGTCCTTATCGTCGACATAGACCGAATAGGTGCGCGGATTGTCGCCCGGCAGCTTCCAGGTCTTCCAGGAACCGTCGGCGGGATCGTGCACCGACACGTTGCCGCTGTTCCATTCGCTGACCCAGATCCGGCCGCGGGAATCCGACCACACCCGCCGCGCCCCCTGATTGGGCGTAGGGGGCTCGACCACGGTGGCGTTGCCGGTGGCAAGATCGATCTTGGCGATATGGCTGCCCGCGAGGGAGGCGTACCAGACATCGCCCTTCGGCGTGATGGTGATGCCGTAGGTTCCACGGCCCCGTGGCGACTTGAAAACGGTCATGTAGCCCGATTTCGGGTCGAGCCGGCCATGGATACCGGATTGGCCGGTGAACCAGAACATGCCGCTCCGGTCGAACACGCCGGTGTTGAGGTTGGCGTAGGCTTCCTTTTCGGGCAGGCGGAACAGGGTGACCTTGTGATCGCCGGGGTCGACCCGGGCGATGGCGTTCTGCCCGCCCTCGGTCACCCAGAGCGCGCCGTCGGGCCCGATGACGACCCCATGCGGTGCCGCGCCCTTGCCGAGATCGATCAGCTTGAACGAGCCGTCGCGCGGATCGAGCCGGCCCAGCGTGCCGTTGCGCTGGCCGCAGAACCAGACCGTGCCGTCGGGGGCAGGCGCGACATCGCGCGATCCCATGCCGGCGGCGACCGGATAATATCTGGTCCGGAACGGGCTTTCCTGTGCCCGGGCGCCGTGAAGCAGCGCGGGCGCGGCCAGGATTGCGGCGACGGTGGAGCTGATAAACTCACGGCGATTCATTGCGTTACCATGGGCTTGTGAGAAGGAAGGTTCGGACGCGAAGATCAACCTTTAAGCAGCATAGACCGACCATATCAGCCCGTCAGGCCGGGCATGCAGAGCGACCGTTCACATTTGCTTGCGCCCCGTGTAAGACGCGCCCAACCCAGCCAGCACGATCAAGGGAAGCGCCAAATCATGACAGCCATCGTCGACATCATCGCCCGTGAAATCCTCGATAGCCGCGGCAATCCCACGGTCGAAGTCGATGTGGTGCTGGAGGACGGCTCGATCGGTCGCGCGGCGGTGCCGTCGGGCGCTTCAACCGGCGCCCACGAGGCGGTCGAGCTGCGCGATGGCGACAAGGCCCGCTATCTCGGCAAGGGCGTGCAGACGGCGGTCGTCGCCGTCAATGGCGAGATCTTCGAGGCCCTGAGCGAGATGGCCGTCGAGGAGCAGGTCCAGATCGACCAGATCATGATCGATCTCGACGGCACGGCGAACAAGAGCCGGCTCGGGGCCAATGCCATTCTGGGGGTGTCGCTCGCCTGCGCCAAGGCGGCGGCGGAATCCTTCGACATGCCGCTCTACCGTTATGTCGGCGGCACCTCGGCGCGGACCTTGCCGGTGCCGATGATGAACATCATCAATGGCGGCGCGCATGCCGACAACCCGATCGATTTCCAGGAATTCATGATCATGCCGGTGGGAGCGCCGACCTTCGCGGAGGCGCTGCGCTGCGGTTCGGAGATTTTCCATACTTTGCGCGCCGAGCTGAAGAAGGCCGGCCACAATACCAATGTCGGCGACGAGGGCGGCTTTGCGCCGAACCTGCCCTCGGCGGATGCCGCGCTCGAGTTCGTGATGGCCGCGATCGGCAAGGCTGGCTACAAGGCCGGCGGCGACGTGATGCTGGCGCTGGACTGCGCCGCCACCGAGTTCTTCAAGGACGGCAATTACGTCTATGGCGGCGAGAACAAGACGCGCTCCGGTTCCGAGCAGGCCAGGTATCTCGCCGATCTCGCTTCGCGCTATCCGATCGTCTCGATCGAGGACGGCATGTCGGAAGACGACATGGACGGCTGGAAGGAACTGACCGATCTGATCGGGAACAAGTGCCAGCTGGTCGGTGACGATCTGTTCGTCACCAACGTCACCCGGCTGGCCGACGGCATCCGGAACGGCCGCGCCAACTCCATCCTGGTCAAGGTCAACCAGATCGGCACGCTGACGGAGACGCTCAGCGCGGTCGAGATGGCCTACAAGGCCGGCTATACCGCCGTGATGTCGCACCGCTCCGGTGAGACCGAGGATTCCACCATCGCCGACCTCGCGGTGGCCACCAATTGCGGCCAGATCAAAACCGGCTCGCTGGCGCGCTCCGACCGCACCGCCAAGTACAACCAGTTGCTGCGGATCGAGCAGGAACTGGGCGCGCAGGCGAAGTACGCGGGCAGGGCGGCGCTGAAGGCGCTGGCGCAAGGCTGAACAAAAAGCGCGAAAACAACCCCATGTACAGAAAGCGGGCCGTTGTATTTCAACAGGTTAGACCTCGTCCCAGAGCGACGAGGCGGGCATCTAAAAGGTGCTAAAATACCGCTCTGATCCCGGATACTACTAGCGCGCTTCCGCGAGTCGCTCCGTTGGTTTGCTGCTCGGTGATCTCGCGGCAGCCTGGCGTTTGGCAGCGGCGGGCTTGGCCCGCGCGACCTGCTTTTGGCGCTTCTTCACATCCGCGGCTGCCGTCTTCGCCCCGCCGCGGCGGGAGACGTATTCCTGGCCGTCGATCGGCCCCACATGCGGTGGATCGAATTTGAGATACGGGCGGCCGATCCCGTACTGCTTGCCGTTGGCATCGACCCATTTCCATAAGGCTTCCGTCGAAACCCAGCGTTGCGCCCGATTTGAGCCATTGACGCTGACGATGTCGGCCGCCAGGCCGTGGCCATAGCCACCGCGGAGGCTGCCGCCGTGGTACGACCTGTTGCTCGCCGCTTTCAGGCCGCTGGCGATCCCTTGACGATAGTCGTCGCGAAACGCGCTGGTGATGCCGGGTTGCAGTCCGGCGGCCTCGGCGGCGTAGAGCATATGAAACAGTTTCAGCTTGAAACTGCGGTCCATGCCGCCGATCACGTAGTCGATCATCGACATGCCGATCCGTTCTGCCGCCTTGGGATCCTTCCACGTGAAATCGTTCTCGACGAGTTTGGTGAAGGTTCTGGTGACCGTCACCAGCTTGCCCTTCCGCTTGACCGTCACCTTCCGCCGCTCGCGCTCCTTGATGGTGTCCTCCTTGGGCGTGCGCTGGTAGAGCGCCCAGAGGAACTGGTCGATGCAGGCTTCCGCCACCAGGCACTCGCCGACCAGCTCGATGCGCTCGGCTGTCCTCGCGGCATCCTGGGATGGCGCATCGGCCGTGCTGGCGTCTGGCGCCGGGATTTCCGCGGGCAGAATTTCCACGGGATCGGTCAGTGCGGCCAGGACGATAGGTCGCGGCTCCGTCTCGGCTGAGGTTGCTTCGGGGACGGGCTTCGCAGCGGCCAAGGGCATCGCCACGAGTTCGGCAGCCGCTGCCACTTCGGGCGTCTCGGGCACGGCGTAGCTCGCTGCGATGGTGTGTGGCGCCTTGGTCGGTGGCGCAACCGTGGCGCTGGCTTGCGGCGGCGCCGCCAGTTCGACGCTGGCAGTCAGAGTCGGCGCAAGGCGCTCCACGACGTCTGCCGCCGTGGCGGTGTTGATATGCGGTGAGCCCATGCCGCCAAGGTTGACGACGGCCCAAGCCGCGATGACGACGGCCGGATAACACGCCGCGGCTACGGTGGTTGATCGCTGCGGGTTCATGATCCCTGCCTCCAACGGCCCAATCGAGCCCGGTTGCACAGCCAAGTTTCCGACGCCCGATGTTTCGGATCGCAATGTGGAGCCGCAAGGGCGAATTCGACAGATTGTGACTGTTTTTTGGAACTGTTGCCAGAGTGCAACGTGCGGCCAACCACACTCAGAGGCGGCGCATCGCCCAGAATCGGGTTGCCAGCTGAAAAAGCGGGTGGGGCGGGTTGACGGCGCTCGCTAACCGGATTCGCGCAGCAGCTGCCGGCGAATGAATTCGCCGGCTTCCGCAAGTGCGCGCCGGCCCGGCGCGAGATGTGCGTTCCACATCGGAAAGGCGTGGATCATATCGGGCCAGACCTGAAGCGTGAGCGCGACATTGGCGGCGCCCGCGGCGGCTGCAAAACGCGTGGAATCCTCGAGCAGGGTTTCGCACGCGCCGACCTGGATCAGTGTCGGCGGAAGGCCGCTCAGGTCGGCGAACAGCGGCGAGACCCGCGGGTCCCGCCGGTCCATATCAGGTGGCAGATAGGCCTCGGCGAGTTCGGCCAGATAGGCCTTGTGAATGATCGGATCGACCGCGTCCCTGGTCGCGAGTGTCGATCCCGACAGCGTCAGGTCGGTCCAAGGCGAGACCAGCCAGGCGCAGCCCGGCACATCCTCGCCGCCTTCGCGCAGCCGGTTGATCAGGGCCACGGTGAGGCCGCCGCCGGCGCTGTCGCCGCCAACAGCGATATGTCCGGCCGCGATGCCGCTTGTCAGCAGAAAACGCCATGCCGAAAGCGCGTCCTCGAGCGCGGCCGGAAACGGATGTTCAGGGGCCAGCCGGTATTCGACCGCGAGCGTCCGGACTTTGGCGGACCGGCCGGCTTCGGTAACCAGCCGGCGATGGCTCAGGATCGAGCCCGAACAGTATCCTCCGCCGTGAAAGTACAACAGCACGCGGGAGGGGTCGCTATCCGGCGCGATCGACCATTCTCCCGGCATTCCGTCAATGCCGATGCGTTCGAGCACGATATCTTCGGCGACGGGCCAGACCGAGCCGACTTCCTCGATGCGTTGCCGCCGCTGCTGCCAGCCGACCGGACGGGGCTTCGAACTCAGCAAGGCGCGCACGGCGTCGATCTCGCTTTGGCCCATGGTGCTCCTCCTTCGACGCGGGCAGGTTAGCGCAAAGGCGCGGAGGTTCGAAGGCCGGGCCGCGATCAAAAGCAACGACATTGTGAGAAGCGTGGAGGGTTGCGTTTCCCCGCCAACGTGAGAACACTCCCGGCCGAATTCGGCGGAGCCGAAAACAGGGAGTTTCATGATGAGTGCCGACACCACCACCGGGCTGCAGCTTCGTTCGCTGATCAAGAAGAGCGGCGAACTGGAAATTTCGCTCGCCAGCGTGCCGGTGCCGGAGCCCGGCGCCGATGAAGTCGTGGTCCGCGTCGAGGCCTCGCCGATCAACCCGTCAGACCTCGGCCTCCTGGTCGGCGCCGCCGACATGTCGACGGCGAAAGCATCGGGCACGAAAGACGCGCCTGTGATCACGGCAAAGGTGCCGGACGCCGCGATGAGGGCCATGGCCGGACGGCTCGATGAATCGATGCCGGTCGGCAACGAGGGCGCCGGCGTCGTGATCAAGACCGGGTCGTCCGACGAGGCGAAGGCGCTGATGGGCAAGACCGTGGCGATGATCGGCGGCGCGATGTATGCGCAATATCGTACCATGCGGGTCAAAGAGCTATTGCCGCTGCCTGACGGCACCACGCCGGCGGAAGGCGCGTCCTGCTTCGTCAATCCGCTCACCGCGCTCGGCATGACCGAGACCATGAAGCGCGAGGGCCACAAGGCGCTGGTGCACACCGCGGCCGCCTCCAATCTCGGCCAGATGCTCAACAGGATCTGTCTCAAGGACGGCATCGATCTCGTCAACATCGTGCGCAGCAAGGAGCAGGCCGACATCCTGCGCAAGATCGGCGCGAAGCATATCGTCGATTCCAGCGCCCCGACCTTCATGGACGATCTGACCAACGCGCTGGTGGAAACCGGCGCCACCATTGCGTTCGACGCGATCGGCGGCGGCAAGCTCGCCGGCCAGATCCTCACCTGCATGGAAGCCGCCATCAACAAGACGGCAAAAGTCTACAGCCGTTACGGATCGAGCGTGCACAAACAGGTCTATATCTATGGCGGGCTCGATATTCGTCCGACCGAGTTGAACCGGTCGTTCGGGATGGCCTGGGGCATCGGCGGCTGGCTGCTGTTTCCGTTCCTGCAGAAGATCGGTCCGGCCGACGGCGCCAAGCTTCGCGCGCGCGTGGTGGCCGAACTCAAGACCACCTTCGCCAGCCATTACACCCAGGTGGTGTCGCTGCAGGAAGCGCTGCAGCTGTCCAACATCGCGATCTACAACAAGCGCGCCACCGGCGAGAAGTTTCTGATCAATCCGAACAAGGGCGGGTGAGGGGCGGCCTGATGCCGGCGGGTTGCCGCTGACATCTCGATTTCATGCACTTGCATCGTTTTCCGGGACGGCTAGGGTGTAGCCGAGCCGCTTCGGCGCCCCATTCAATAAGGATATCCCATGGCCCACAATATCGTCGTGATCGTCGGCAGCCTGCGCAAGGAGAGCTTTACGCTCAAGGTCGCCAACGCGCTGGCCAAGCTGGCGCCCGCCACGCTGAAGCTCGATGTCGTCACCTTGCACGATGTTTCGTTCTTCAATCAGGACCTCGAAGCCACCCCGCCGGCCGACTGGCTGGCGTTCCGTGAAAAGCTGCAGAAGTCGAACGGCGTGCTGATCGTGACGCCGGAATATAACCGTTCGATTCCCGGCGTGCTGAAAAACGCCATCGACGTCGGCTCGCGCCCCTATGGCAAGAGCTCGTTCCTCGGCAAGCCGATCGGTCTGGTTGGTAACTCGCCCGGCGCGCTCGGCGGCGTTGCCGCCATCAAACATCTGCAGAACATCATGCCGGGCATTGCCGGCCCGATCATGGGGCAACCGGAAATCTACCTGAACGGCGTCGGCGACGCCTTCGACGACAAGGGCCAGCTTACCAAGGAACCGGTGCAGAAGGTGCTGCAGCAGTACATCGACGCCTTTGCCGCCTTCGTCGAAAAGCAGAACAAATAGGCCGGCCAAGCCGTCCGACGATCCCGGGCCTTAAGATACTCTTAACCGGGCCGTCGCATCGTCGGGGCATGGTCTCGCGCTCCCGACTCAAATCCCTGCTCACCGGGCTTGCCCTCTATACGATGGCGGCGGCGATGGTCGGCTATTTCGGCGTCAACGCCTATACCGGCAAATACGGGCTGAACGCGCGGCAGGAACTCGACCAGGAGATCATTGCGCTGACGTCGGAGCTGGCCCGGCTGAAGCGCGAGCGCCTCGAGGGCGAACAGCGGGTGTCGCTGCTTCGCTCCGACCGGGTCGACCCCGACATGCTGGACGAGCGCGCGCGCTATCAGCTCGATTACGTCAATCCGCGCGATCTGGTCAAAATCGTCAAGCCGAAGTGACGCACTGGCTTTTCGTCATGGCCGGGCTTGTCCCGGCCATCCACGTCTTTCCATGCTGAAGCGAAGCCAGGACGTGGATGCCCGGGACAAGCCCGGGCATGACGAGCCTTGACGACTGTCAGCTGCATATTTCAAAAAATGACAAAATCGATTTCGAAAATGTCGTTGCGTTGCAGTGCGGCATAGCCAAACTTTGCTGCGACGACGCAATCCTTTCATGGCGGTTTGAGTTGGGTTAGAGAGTTCTATCCGTTCTCTCATCCGGAATCGCCATGGCCGCAGCTAAAAAAAGCGTCACAAAAGAAACGGGACAGGACAAGGGGAACGGGGCCGACACCCCGCCTGATTTCACCAGGGAGCAGGAACTGCGCGCGTTGCGCGACATGCTGCTGATACGGCGCTTCGAGGAAAAGGCCGGCCAGCTCTATGGCATGGGCGCGATCGGCGGCTTCTGCCATCTCTACATCGGTCAGGAAGCCATCGTGGTCGGCATGCAGATGGCCCTGAAGCAGGGCGACCAGGTCATAACCGGGTACCGCGACCACGGCCACATGCTGGCCTGCGGCATGGATGCCAAGGGCGTGATGGCCGAACTGACCGGGCGCCGTGGCGGCTATTCCAAGGGCAAGGGCGGCTCCATGCACATGTTCAGCAAGGAGAAGAACTTCTTCGGCGGCCACGGCATCGTCGGCGCCCAGGTGTCGCTGGGCACGGGGCTGGCCTTCGCCAACCGCTACCGCGGCAACGACTTCGTCAGCCTGGCCTATTTCGGCGACGGCGCCTCCAACCAGGGCCAGGTCTACGAAAGCTTCAACATGGCGGAGCTGTGGAAGCTGCCCGTCGTCTACATCATCGAGAACAACCGCTACGCCATGGGCACCTCGGTGACGCGCTCCTCGGCGCAAACCGATTTCTCCAAACGCGGCATCTCCTTCAACATTCCCGGCGAACAGATCGACGGCATGGACGTCCGCGCGGTGAAGGCCGCCGGCGACCGCGCGGTGGCCTGGTGCCGGGCCGGCAAGGGTCCGTTCATCCTGGAAATGCAAACCTACCGCTACCGCGGCCATTCGATGTCGGACCCGGCGAAGTACCGCACCCGCGAGGAAGTCGACAAGGTCCGCCACGATCAGGATCCGATCGAGCAGGTGCGCAACCGCCTGCTGGCGGCCAAGGTCAGCGAACAGGAGCTGAAGGCGATCGACGCCGAAGTGCGCGAGATCGTCAACGCCTCGGCTGACTTCGCGCAAAACGATCCCGAGCCGGATGCGTCCGAACTCTATACCGATGTCTACCGCTGAGCGTGAGCTGCGCGCCTTCCAGCCTGACGAGTGAATTTTCGGAGCTGCCATGCCAATTCAAGTGCTGATGCCCGCGCTGTCGCCGACCATGGAAAAGGGCAACCTTTCGAAATGGCTGAAAAAGGAGGGCGAGGCGATCAAGTCGGGCGATGTCATCGCCGAGATCGAGACCGACAAGGCGACGATGGAAGTCGAGGCCACCGACGAGGGCACCCTCGGCAAGATCCTGATCCCGGAAGGCACCGCCGACGTCGCGGTCAACACCCCGATCGCCACCATCCTGTCGGACGGCGAAAGCGCCGACGATCTCGGCAAGGCGACCGCGCCGGCGAAACAGCAGAAGGCCGCGGAGTCGGCACCGCCGGCTGAAGCCAAGGCGGAAGCGCCGGCATCCGGCGGCGATGAGGAAAAGAAAGCCCCGGCGGCCCCGAAAGCGACCGCCGAACCCGATCCCGAAATCCCTGATGGTACCGAGATGGTGACCATGACCATCCGCGAAGCGCTTCGCGACGCCATGGCCGAGGAAATGCGCCGCGACGCTGATGTCTTCGTGATGGGCGAGGAGGTCGCGGAATATCAGGGCGCCTACAAGGTCACGCAAGGATTGCTGCAGGAATTCGGCGCCAGGCGCGTGATCGACACGCCGATCACCGAGCATGGCTTTGCCGGTATCGGCGTTGGTGCTGCGATGGCGGGCCTGAAGCCGATCGTCGAATTCATGACCTTCAACTTCGCCATGCAGGCGATGGACCAGATCATCAATTCCGCCGCCAAGACGCTGTATATGTCGGGCGGCCAGATGGGCTGCTCGATCGTATTCCGCGGCCCGAACGGCGCCGCCGCGCGGGTCGCCGCCCAGCACAGCCAGGATTACTCGGCCTGGTATTCGCAGGTCCCCGGCCTCAAGGTGATCGCGCCGTATTCGGCCGCCGACTACAAGGGCCTGCTGAAAGCCGCGATCCGCGATCCCAATCCGGTGATCTTCCTCGAAAACGAGATGCTGTACGGCCATTCCGGCGAGGTGCCGAAGCTGGACGATTACCTGATCCCGATCGGCAAGGCGCGGATCGCGCGATCCGGCGGGCACGTCACCATCGTGTCGTGGTCGAACGGCATGTCCTACGCGCTGAAAGCCGCCGACGAACTGGCGAAGGAAGGCATCGAGGCCGAGGTGATCGACCTGCGCACGCTGCGCCCGATGGATACGGACACCATCATCGCCTCCGTGAAGAAGACCGGCCGCGCCGTGACGGTGGAGGAAGGCTGGCAGCAGAACGGCGTCGGCGCCGAGATCGCCGCCCGCATCATGGAGCACGCCTTCGACTACCTCGACGCGCCGGTAGGGCGGGTGTCGGGCAAGGACGTCCCGATGCCCTATGCGGCCAATCTCGAAAAGCTGGCATTGCCCTCGGTGGCCGAAGTGGTCGCCGCCGCCAAAGCCGTTTGTTATCGGTGAGCCATGGCCGGTCCCAAGGAGCAGCCGTTGCCTCCCGACGTCATCGGCCGCGATGACGCCGCGGAGGTGTTGCGCGCGTTCGTCGTCGATGGCGGATTGTCGATCGCGTTCCAGCGCGCGTTCGAGGAGCCGGACATGTGGGGCATGCTGCTGGTCGATATCGGCCGCCATGCCGCCCGCGTCTATGCGCGCGAAGGCGACTACACCGAGGAGGATGCGCTGAGGCGCATCGTCGACTTGTTCGAAGCTGAACTCGCGCGGCCGACCGACCTCGGCAACACCACGCCGCGGTCGCAACAGGGTCACTGACAATGCCAATCAACATTCTGATGCCCGCGCTCTCGCCGACGATGGAAAAGGGCAACCTTGCCAAGTGGCTCAAGAAAGAGGGCGACAAGGTCAAGTCCGGCGACGTCATTGCCGAGATCGAGACCGACAAGGCGACCATGGAAGTCGAGGCGGTCGACGAGGGCACCATCGCGAAGATTTTGGTGCCCGAAGGTACCCAGGATGTTGCCGTCAATGACGTGATCGCGGTGCTGGCCGGCGATGGCGAGGATGTGAAGGCGGCGGGGGCAGGGGCTGCAAGCGCGCCCAAAGCTGCTCCGGCGGCCGCGCCCGCCGCTGCAAACCCGGCCGCGACAGCTGCGCCCGTCGCGGCACCGGTCGCAAGGGCCGCTGCACCGGCGGCAGCCGCGCCACAGGCGGCTCCCGCGCAGCAGACCAACGGCCACGCCCGCACATTCTCGTCGCCGCTGGCCCGCCGCCTCGCCAGGGAGGCCGGCATTGAACTCGCCCGCGTCAACGGTTCAGGCCCGCATGGCCGCGTCATCGCGCGCGACGTTGAAGAAGCAAAGTCCGGCAAGGGGCTGAAGGCGCCGGCCGCTACGTCCACTACGGGGCCTGCCATCGCGCCGTCGATGTCCGACAAGCAGGTTCTCGCGCTATTCGAACCCGGCAGCTACGAGGTGATACCGCACGACGGCATGCGCCGCACCATCGCGCAGCGGCTGACCGCGTCGGTGCAGACCGTTCCGCATTTCTATCTCACGATGGACTGCGACATTGGAAAACTGCTCGCCGCCCGCGAGGAGATCAACGCCTCCGCGCCGAAGGATAAAGAGAAGAAGCCGCTCTACAAGCTCTCGGTCAACGACTTCGTCATCAAGGCGATGGCGATCGCGCTGCAGCGGATTCCCAACGCCAATGTGAGCTGGACCGAAAGCGGCATGCTGAAGCACAGGCATTCCGACATCGGCGTCGCCGTCGCGATGCCCGGCGGCCTGATCACCCCGATCATCCGCAAGGCCGAGACCAAGTCGCTGTCGACCATCTCCGCCGAGATGAAGGATTTTGCCGCCCGCGCGCGGGCGCGAAAACTCAAGCCGGAAGAATACCAGGGCGGCACCACCGCGGTATCCAATCTCGGCATGTATGGCATCAAGGATTTCACCGCCGTGATCAACCCGCCGCACGCCACCATTCTGGCGGTCGGCACCAGCGAGGAGCGCGCGGTGGTGCGGGGCGGCAGGATCGAAGCCGCGCACATCATGAGCGTAACGCTGTCCTGCGACCACCGCGCGGTCGACGGCGCGCTCGGCGCCGAACTGATCGGCGCGTTCAAGATGCTGATCGAGAATCCCGTCATGATGATGGTGTGACAGCCGTCATTGCGAGCGCAGCGAAGCAATCCATTTCTCAGCGACAAAGGTGGATTGCTTCGTCGCAAGTGCTCCTCGCAATGACGGTGATGGACCGTTGATCGTCGCCACGATGAAATGAGCAAGTAGCATGG
>JAUXWH010000243.1 GCA_030681365.1 Bradyrhizobium sp. | reverse complement strand
ATCAGCATCGGCAGCACCGAAATGCGCATGTCCGGGGGATCGCCGTGCTGGTCCTGCTTGGCGCGCACCTTGCCGAGCACCACGGGATCGACGATCTCGAGATGCGACGGGTTGGCCGTCAGCGACAGATGGATCTTGTTGTTGTCGAATTCGCGGTCCGACGAGGCGCCGAGATGATATTTGACGTCGCCGGAGCCCTCGACCGCGTCGGGATTGGCCGAGCCGCCCTTGAATTCATGAAACAGCGCGCGATGCGGCTTGCCCATCACCTGGGTCAGCACGTTGAGACGGCCGCGATGCGGCATGCCGACCACGATTTCTTTCACGCCGAGATTGCCGCCGCGCTTGATGATCTGCTCCAGCGCCGGGATCAGCGATTCGCCGCCGTCGAGACCGAAGCGCTTGGTGCCGGTGAATTTGACGTCGCAGAACTTCTCGAAGCCTTCGGCCTCGATCAGCTTCATCAGGATGGCGCGGCGGCCCTCGCGGGTGAAGCTGATTTCCTTGTCCGGCCCCTCGATGCGCTCCTGGATCCAGGCCTTCTGCGCGGCGTTGGTGATGTGCATGAACTCGACGCCGAGCGTCTGGCAGTAGGTGCGCTCGCAGATCGCGACGATCTCGCGCAGGGTGCCATATTCGAGGCCGAGCACATGATCGAGGAAGATCTTGCGGTCGTAATCGGCCTCGGTGAAGCTGTAGGTGCGCGGATCGAGCTCTTCGCGGTCGCGCTCGGGCTCGATCCCGAGCGGGTCGAGCTTGGCGTGGAAGTGGCCGCGCATGCGGTAGGCGCGGATCAGCATCAGCGCGCGGACCGAATCGCGTGTGGCCTGGTGGATATCGGCGGCCGTCAGCTCGCTGCCCTTGTCGCCTGCTTTGTCGTTCCCTTTGGCCTGCGCCTTGGCGGCGATCTTGGCGCCGACGGCCTTTTCGACCTGCGCCCAGTTACCGTCGAGCGCGGAGGTCAGGTCGTCGCGCGGCGTCAGCGGCCAGTTGTCGCGACCCCAGGACGGCCCGTCCGCATTCTTTTGCGCATCGGCGGGGGCATCCTTCAGGCTCTTGAAGAACGCCTGCCAGTCGGCGTCGACCGAATTGGGGTCTTTCTCGTAGCGGGCATAGAGATCGTCGATATAGGGAGCATTTGTGCCCTGCAAAAAAGAGGAGAGGGCAAAGGCGGCGTTCGCGTCCTGGCGAGACATAATGGCGTCCTGGTGATTTTCGACTAGCGCATGGAATACGGCGCAACCGCCGATCCGGGCACCGGATCAGCGGGATAGGGTACCTTTTACCCTATTTAGGGCGAATGTTCGCCCCGAAAAGAACCAAGGATTGAATTAAGACTTCAATTTTTCGACAAGAGTCTT
>JAUXWH010000232.1 GCA_030681365.1 Bradyrhizobium sp. | reverse complement strand
GGCCTGTTTAGCGACTTGTTTAACGTGGCTGCAAGCCGGCCGGCTCAAATCACCACGGGATAAGTCATGCTGATATTCCCTTGCGCCCTTTCCGTCAAGGCGGCCATCGGATAACCGGTAAAAGTCCGCATTTTCAGCGTCAGGATGGCCTGAAGCCCGGCCATTCCCTTGGGACCCTCACCGTGACCTTCACGCTTTCGCCCGACGCCAATGGCATTCTGCCCGACCGCATGATCGCGGCGATGGCGGATGCCGGCCTCATTCTGCCGGCCTATCCCTTCGTCGAAAGCCAGATCCAGCCGGCGAGCCTTGACCTGCGGCTCGGCGACATCGCCTATCGCGTTCGCGCGAGCTTCTTGCCGGGGCCGGGCGCGACGGTGGCCGAACGCATCGACGAGTTGAAGCTGCACGAGATCGACCTCACCGACGGCGCGGTGCTGGAGACCAACTGCGTCTACATCGTGCCGCTATTGGAGAGCCTGGCACTGCCGCCGGAAATCGTCGCCGCCGCCAATCCGAAGAGTTCGACCGGGCGGCTCGACGTCTTCACCCGCGTCATCGCCGACGGCACGCGCCGCTTCGACATGATCGGCGCCGGCTATCACGGCCCGCTCTATGCCGAGATCAGCCCGAAGACCTTTCCGGTGCTGCTGCGTGAGGGCTCGCGGCTGTCACAGGTGCGCTTCCGCACCGGCGACGCCATTCTCAACGCCGACGAACTCGACGCGCTGCACGATCTGGAGCGGCTGGTCGATATCGACGACGCCGACCTCGTCAACGGCGTGGCGCTCAGCGTCGACCTCCAGGGTCAGAACTCGGATGGCTTCGTCGGTTACCGCGCCAAGCGTCACACCGGGGTGGTCGACATCGACCGCCGCGGCGGCTACGCCGTCGGCGAATTCTGGGAACCGATCGCGGCGCGGCCCGACGGCAGCCTCATTCTCGATCCCGGCGAGTTCTACATCCTCGCCTCGAAAGAGGCCGTCCAGGTGCCGCCGGACTACGCCGCGGAAATGGTGCCGTTCGATCCCCTGGTCGGCGAATTCCGCGTGCATTATGCCGGCTTCTTCGATCCCGGCTTCGGCTACGCCGGCGCCGGCGGCCAGGGCTCGCGCGCGGTGCTGGAAGTGCGCTCGCGCGAAGTGCCCTTCATCCTCGAGCACGGCCAGATCGTCGGCCGCCTCGTCTACGAGAAGATGCACTCACGCCCCGACGCCCTGTACGGCCAACGCATCGGCTCCAACTTCCAGTCCCAGGGCCTGA